>NZ_MTQB01000003.1:0-220233 GCF_001974855.1 Pseudoalteromonas sp. SK18
ATTTCAGTTTTGACTTGTTCAATGAGTGTATTCATGACTTACCTCCAAGTTATGGGATAACCCCAAGGTAAGTGTGGCTCAAATGATAAGAATAGGATCTCCGCGTAGCGGCTTAGTTCAACAATTTAATATTGCGCTCATCGCGCATATCTTTGCCGACTTAACGCTCATTTATCTATTTTGTATAGTTTTAACAAATTACCTAAGGCATTACTATCATTAAGCTTTCTAAAATTTTTAGGTAGAGTTAAATGAACCAATATGCGCTCGGCGCTCATTTTCTGAATATGTGCGCAAAGAGCAGTTTAACCAATCAATTAACGACGATATTCAGCCAACCTCAATGACCGGTTATCGCTCTTACTTACCTTCTAGGTTTTGATCTAATAGTTAAAACTATATAAAACTCAGCACGTATAAAGATTATTGCTCATCGGCGTCGCGAATGCGTTCTTTACGTTCTTGCTCTTCATCAAAGGCGGCTTGAATTTCGTCAAGTACTGAGTCTACATCTGCAGCTTCGCTGTCGTCTTCAAATTCGCCACTGAGTTTTGAGTGCGGGGTTAGGTTAGCATCTGCAAACAATGCCCACATTTCTTTGGCGTATTGCGTGTGTAATAACGCCGGTGCAAATTGCCCATAATAGCGGCGCATGTTATTTACATCACGGGCAAACATGGCTTCTGCGCTATTATTAGCAGAGGCGTTAACCGCTTGGGGTAAATCAATAATTACTGGGCCATTGCTATCTACAAGTACGTTAAACTCCGATAAATCACCATGAATAATCCCAGCGCACAGCATTAATTTGATGTAGTGCATCATTAATGTATGTTGTTCAATGGCTTGTTGTTCAGTTAAATCAACCGCGCCAAGTTGTGGTGCAACATCGCCTTCATCATCACTTACAAGTTCCATTAGCAATACACCGTCAATGCAGCCGTAAGTTTGCGGTACCCGAACACCTGCTGAAGATAAACGCGAGAGTGCGTCAACCTCGGCATTTTGCCAAATTTCTTCTTCTAATTGACGGCCGTAACTTGAACGTTTACCCATAGCACGGGCTTGGCGCCCGCCTCGCACTTTTCGTCCTTCTTGGTACTGTGCAGCTTTTTTAAAACTGCGCTTACTGGCATCTTTGTATACTTTAGCGCAGCGAATGTCATCGCCACAGGCGACTACAAATACATCGGCCTCTTTACCGCTCATCAAACGGCTGATCACTTCATCAATAAAACCATCATCAACTAATGGCTGTAAGCGTTTAGGTATTTTCAAACGACACCTACTAAAAATACAGGGCTGGCTTTTTGTTTTGCTATGTGGTTCAAACGAGGCATACCTTTGGGGATTGAAGAAAGTTATAAATTATTAGTAAACTTTAAAGTTACATTTAATGACTAAATACGCTGCTAGAATAAGCGACTACACAGAAAAAGCCAACCGCCTTTTGTGCTTTTTAAACATTATTGAACAAGAACCGAGATAAAACCAAAAAACGAGTACGGTTTAGCGTACTCGTTTACTTTGTATTATTAAAAAGTGTTTAGAACTGCCACACCAAAGACGCCCAATAACGGCGACCATCTTCAACATAACCATACTCTTGCTCTGTGATCTCTTTATCAAGCAAGTTGTAAATTCCAGCACCGAGTTTAACGCTGTCACTTAGCTGATAATTAGCACCTAAATTGGCAATGGTATAATCAGGAGCAATTAAACTGCTTTGTGAAGGCCCTGTCGTTGGCTGGCTTTCTTCACCACGATATTGCACGCGTAACCATCCGCCTAACTTATCTGTTGGACGCCAATTTAAAGACGTTTGTAAACTATGTTTTGGTAGCTGATTAAGTGGGCTCCCCTTATATTCACCGGTTTTTTGCTCTGAGTCGGTGTAGGTATAACTGGCACTCACATCAATTTCAGTTGAAATATCGTAATCTACTGATAGCTCAATACCTTGGGTTATGGCTTCATCCACATTAATGTAGGTAGTTGGCATGGAACCGAACTGATTTGGGCCATCTGTGCACTGCGTTAATGGGCATGCTATACGAGTTATTTTGTCATCAAATTCATTATAAAAAACGGTTGTCGATATGCTTAAATCGCGTCCAGAATCATAGTAAACACCCATTTCATAGTTGACTGATTGCTCAGGCTTTAAGTCAGGGTTACCATAAATATTACCGCCACGACTCACTTGTCCCCACTGCGCAGTAGATTGGCGAATATTTGGCGCACGGAAACCCGTTGATATGCCGCCTTTGATGGTGATCGCTTTAGATGCGCTATAAACACCGTATAAACGTGGACTCCAATGACCGGCAAAATTGCCATCATGATCGTAACGCAGGCCGGCGGTGAGCTTAAAGTCATCCGTTGCTGCCCACTCGTTTTCACCAAAAACAGACCATTGCTCGTTTTCTACATGGGTTAAGTCGCTAATTTTATTGCTTGTATAATCATCCAATGACTCTTTTAGATAGGTCGCACCAAACGTAGAGTTATGCTCACTAAATAGCGGTAAACTCCATGTCGTTTGAATGTCGGTATTTTCGACAAACATTTCACGTGAGTTATTATCAAACTTATCGTATTTAATGTAACTACGCGACGAGCCAAAGTCATAAAAACCATTGTGTGACATAGAGTATGTTTGTTGCTCATACTCAGTAGTTGCTGATTCAGGGCAGCCACGTCGACCACAACTTTCTCCTGGAGCAAGCTCGGCAACTGTTTTGCCGAGGGTTTCATCTAATGTTTGTTTTGCCGAGCCAAGTTCAAACATTAATTCGTGACTATCATTAGGTGTTAATGTGAACTTAGCTTTTACATTACTTTGTTCTTTGCCTCGAAATCCTGCAGTAAAATCATCTTCATTTCGCTTTGAAAATTGACCGTATAATTGCACGCCCAATAGATCTGGAATAATGCCACCAGAAGTGAAAAAGCTGGCTTGGTTTATATCATCTGACTGGCTTTGCTCTTGAATGGTGCTGTCTAAACGCAGTTCTCCATACCACTGCTCTGGGGCTTTACGGGTAATAATATTGATCACACCACCAATAGCATCAGAGCCATACAACGACGACATAGGGCCACGTATTACTTCAATACGTTCAATCGCTGAAATTGGCGGCGTCCAAGCACCTTCTACGCCCGGGCCATCACTATTTGGTCGTGTTTCTCTTGAACTTTGGCGTTGCCCATCAATAAGAATAAGCGTGTATTGGCTTGCCATACCACGCAAGCTAATATCTTTTCTGTCACCTCCGCCAGTCACTATTACACCCGGAATATCAGCCATTGCGTCGGTTAAGTCACGATAAAAGCGTTTTTCTAGCTGCGCTCTGTCGATAACACTAATACTTGCAGGTGCCTCTTTGAGCATTTGTTCGTAACCAGAAGCAGTGACAACCATTACTTCCATATCTTGTTTTTTTTCATCAGCAAAAGCAGGGTTAGCAATTGCAAAAGTACTTAAAATAAATGCAGTTACCGGCCTTAACTTACAACTTACCGTGTTCATGATATTTCTCCGTGACATTTAGCATGTAAATGATAATAATTAGCGTTTGCGATAATAGTGAGAAGTTCCCTTTCTCACAATGTTATTTTTATTAAAGCTAATTTAAGTAAGGCTTAACGGTATGAGTGATAAGTTAACTAAAACCCTGAATATATTTGTTCGCACAGTACAAACGGGAAGTATGAGTAAAGCTGCCGCTGACCTTTTAATGACAACCTCTGCAATTAGTCAGCAAATAAAACAAATAGAGCAAGATGTAGGTTTGAGTTTATTTAATCGCAGCCCTCGGGAATTAACGCTTACCGAGGCGGGTGAGCTGTATTATCAAAGTTGCTTACAAATGCTTGCCGTTGCAACAGCTACATCAGAACAATTACAGCATTTACAAAATTGTCCGAGTGGGCAACTAAAACTAGCAGCCCCAGTTGGTTTTGGTGGTGGGTTATTAAGCGAGCCTGTAAAGCATTTAATTAACCAATTTAGTGATATAGATGTGCACTTAACGCTTTCTGACGAGCCGATTGATATGATCAGAACAGGTATTGATTTGGTGTTGGCGATTGGTCCTCTCGAAGACTCAAACTTAATTGCACGCCAACTCGCTAGTTGGCCATTAATACTGTGTGTTCATAAAAATCATGCACTAGCACAGCAACCAAAAATCACACTGGATGACCTAAAAGCGCATAACCGCATTGCACATATAGCTGTTGATCCGGCGCTTACGCACCTTACCCTCGGTGAAAGCACAACACTACCAAAAGCACGTATTGCCATTAATAATATGCAAACTGTGATTCAATTTGTTCTCGATGAGTTAGGCTATGCTATTTTGCCAGAGCCTGAAGTACGCAATTTCTTAGCTACAGGAGAACTTTTAGAAATATGCACTGATTGGCAGCTTCCCCATTACGATGTATTTGCTCTAACGCCTGCACGCGACACGTTAGCAGCAAAAACAAAAGCTGCAATTAAAGCACTTAACGCATCATTTTCAGCTATTTAAATAAGCTAAGTTCAGGTTAAGGCTTGTTTATAGTTAACTAATTGCAAGCCAAACTCCTACTAGCACCATTAAACTCCCCGCAATACGATTCATCCACTTAATGTTATTGCCTTTGGTTAAAAATAACCGCAGGCTTTTACCACCTGTTGCATAAATCATCATACAGATAAACTCTGAGAGCAAAATAATGGCCACCAGCACCGCTAACTGGGGCGCAACACTGTATTGTACGTTAATAAAAGGAGGTAATAAGGAAATCATAAACGCCCATCCCTTTGGATTGGCAATGGCGGTTACAAACCCCTGTGAAAATAATGAATATCGGCTCACCGCTGTTGTGTTATGCGTATCAACCGACATCTTTCCTTTCGCACGCCACATATTAATGCCAATGTAGATTAAATAAGCGCCACCTAGCCATTTTAAAATATCAAATGCGCTGGGGTAATTAAGCATTACACTGGCAACACCTAACACCGCGGCTACCGCAACACTGGCGACACCTAATAGCTCACCAATCATCATCCATAAAGTTCGGCGCACGCCTATACTCATGCCTAAAGTCATGGCCAGTGTCATGCACATACCCGGAGTAATAGACACAAAAAAGAACGTAGGAACAAATACCGCAAGTGCAGCTACATCAATCATTTAAAGCTCGCAATAGGTTAAAAAAGTAGTGTTAATTTTGAATGAAAGGGTAAAGGAAAAATAGCTATCGGTAAATTAGAAATAACAGCATCGAGAGTCGGGCTACGGGCAACGAGCTTAGCCCGAGTTAGCAGCGCAGTATTTCGCGCCGCCAAACCTCGAAGCCCTGAGCTCGAAACTCTTAGCAAATTAATTTACTGTTGTTTCAGTGTCTACTTCGTTATCACTTAACAAGTACTTATCAAGCCACTGCTCTTGCTCCCACAGTACATGTAATAAGCTTTTACGGGCACGGTAGCCGTGGGCTTCGTAAGGAAGCATCACTAAACGCGCTTCTTTCCCTAGGCCTTTAAGTGCTGCGTACATACGCTCACTTTGCATTGGGAAAGTGCCGTGAGATTAAGAGTGGATCTTCTTGATCTCACGGCATAATACACTATTGAATCGGTTGTTCTTCCATATCAACTGGTTCAACGTTATCACTTAGCAAGTACTTATCAAGCCACTGCTCTTGCTCCCATAGCACATGTAATAAGCTTTTACGGGCACGGTAGCCATGGGCTTCGTAAGGAAGCATCACTAACCGCGCTTCTTTACCTAGGCCTTTAAGCGCTGCGTACATACGCTCACTTTGCATCGGGAAAGTGCCCGAATTCGGGTCTTCTTGACCGTGGATCATTAACATAGGTTCGTTAATTTTTTCAGCGTGGAAAAACGGTGACATGCTTGCATACACACTTTGTGCTTGCCAAAAATCACGTTCTTCACCTTGAAAACCAAACGGCGTTAATGTGCGGTTATACGCACCACTTCGGGCAATACCAGCCTTAAATAAGTCGCTATGCGCTAATAAGTTAGCCACCATGAATGCACCGTAAGAGTGTCCTGCAATGGCGATATTATCTTTATCAGCAATACCCTTTTCAACCAGTACATCTACCGCTGCTTTGGCGCTAGAAACCAGCTGTTTTCTAAAGTGATCATTTGGCTCACTGCCATCAACACCTACAATCGGCATTTTAGGATCGTCAAATACCGCAATTCCTTTAGCTAAATAAGGCATTGGGCCCCAGTAACCTATGTAGGTAAATTCGTATTCTGATTCGCGTACTTGTGAAGCAACCGCTTTATCTTTATATTCAAGTGGATATGCCCACATCAGAACAGGTAAAGGCCCTTGTGTTTTGTCATACCCTGGCGGTAAATAAAGCGTACCTGAAAGCTCAACACCGTCATCGCGGGTATAACGTAATTGCTCTTTAGTCACCCCTTTAAATGCTGGATACGGATGCTCAAATTGGGTCAGTTGCGTTAAGCTATCTTTATCTAAATCACGAATAAAAAAGTTAGGCTGCTGCGTTTTAGATTCACGAATAGTGATAATACGCTTACCTTCATCGTCTAATAAAGCTCGCACTCGCTCGTAGTAAGGTGCAGCCGATTGCCATACTCGCTTAGTGCTATTTGTTTTTACATCATATTGATCTAAAAATGGAATATTTCCTTGCTCAGATGCACCGTTTCCACGAAGGTAAATGTAACGTCCGCCTACGACTTTTATAACACGCGTGCCTAAGTCGTTTCGTTCATATATGGCACTACCTGGATCTTTATAGGCATCATTGTAGCTTCGCTCTGAAAATAACACGCGGTTACTATCAGCATTACGTGGTTGAATTACATAAGTGCGCACTTGTCGGTCACTAAAGCGCCAATCACTTAGCATAGCAATATTATCATTACCCCATTGTATGCCTGCAAAACGACGCTCTACTTTGGCAAATAATTTAGGGTCGCGTTTAAATGGTGCTCGTAAACTATAAAGGTAATCATGATGCTCAACCTCAGTTTTCATATCGCCGCCATCTTGCGCTTCGGCCCAAATAACCTCCGCACCCTGATCGGCTCGCCACTCAAAATCACGACGACCAGTGCGAACACTGTCATACCCTTGTGGAATGTTGTCGGCAAGGGGTTGCTTTGCCAGCTCGACTAATGCATATCCACGCATTCCCCATATTTGCCATGTAGTTGCAAAACGGCTGTAAGGGACTTGATACGAAAATGGCTCGTCGATGGTCGCGACTAAAATATTGGTTGAATCAGGCGAAATTGAAAACGATTTAAATAAGCCAGCACGGCCAATTGGCTGTGCTTTACCATCAAGCGTGATATACGCTAATTGACCTTGACCATAAAATTTAAATTGTGCTTCATCAAATGGGCTGGTTAATAAGTTTTGATAAGTACGCGCTGGGGCTTTTTCACCGCTACTTTGTTGAATAATTGGTACCGTACTTTGGGTATCATTGGTTAATCTGGGTTTGTCTAAGTTAACCGCTAAATTCGCCACAATCGCTGTGCTATCGGGTAACCACTGATAAGGTGTAGCGGTTAATACTGAATTAAGTGCAAACTCATTTAACTGCTTTGCTTGCTTGGTTTTAACGCTATAAACCCAAAGCCGTGCGTTATCCGGTTGTTCAACAATAAACGCTAAATACTCGCTATTTGCTGACCAGCGAGGAGAGCGAATGATCCCCTGCGGCAAATTATTTACGTTAACCACAGTACCACTTTCTACATGCTTAAGTTCTAAAGCACTGTATTTGGCACTTACCCGTGAGCGTGAAAAATTAGCTGGGTTGAGCTTGATCCCCGCAAGCTTAAATTCTTCTTTTGCCAGCTCATCAAGCGACACAACACGCTTGCGTTCAAACAAAGCCAGCCACTGTCCATCACTTGATAAAGAACTAGTTGGTGCTAACTTAGCATCTACGAGCGTAGCAAGCGCTGGTGAAGGGGTTTGATATCCTTGCTCTGCATAACTTGCAGGCAATAAAACAATGCAGCCTACCAAGGCAATTAACAGCCTAAAAGCATTCATGTTTTCATCCTTTTTATTGTTAAATATTACCGGATATATAAACACGTTTTGCACCATTCATAAAGTGTTAAGCTAAGTAATGACTTAAGTAGCCTGAATACGCTAAAATACACGCCTATTTACTCAACGCTAAAATCGGTTGTTTATGTCCATTAATTTGCAGCATTTTAGTTTTTCGAAATCATACTCTGCTTTTTAAATACCGTTACAGCTTTTAAAAATATACCACAGTGTTTGAGTCTGTTTTTCCATCAAATAATTAGAGAATCTAGCCAATGAAAAAAGTGCTGGTAATTGGCTATGTATGGCCAGAGCCCAATTCATCTGCTGCAGGTACGCACATGATGTCGTTACTAAATGCGTTTAGGGCGCAAAACTGGGATGTTGAGTTCGCCACGCCCGCACTGCCTACCGAACACATGGTTGACCTTGCCGACTTTGGTATAACCAGCCAAAGTATCGCTCTTAACTGCGATAGTTTTGATGACTATGTTAAAGCTTACAACCCCGATTTAGTGATGTTCGATCGTTTTATGATGGAAGAGCAATTTGGTTGGCGCGTAGATAAGCATTGTCCTAATGCACTTAAAATTTTGGATACCGAAGATTTACAGTGTCTGCGTAATGCACGCCACGAAGCGCATAAAGGTGAGCGCGAATTCAACCACAGCGATTTACTATCAGACATAGCTAAACGTGAAATAGCCGCTATTTTACGCTGCGATCTCAGCTTAATTATCTCAAGCTATGAGATGGAACTACTCAATGAAGTGTTTAAAGTTGAGCCTAGTGTGTTGCATCATTTACCTTTTATGGTTGATTTAAGTGCCTTACCTGAGCAAACTAAATCGTATCAACAACGCCAACACTTTATGACCATTGGTAATTTCAGACATGCCCCAAACTGGGATGCGGTACTCTATTTACAAAAAATTTGGCCGCTTATCCGCAAACAACTACCGCAAGCAGAATTACATATTTATGGCTCTTACCCACCACCAAAAGCCACCGCACTTAATAATCCTAAAACCGGCTTTTTAATTAAAGGCTGGGCCGATGATGCGTATGAAGTAATGCAAAGTGCGCGGATTTGCTTAGCTCCTTTGCGTTTTGGGGCAGGTATTAAAGGTAAACTTTTAGAAGCCATGATCATGCAAACCCCAAGCATCACCACGCCTATTGGCAGCGAAGGTATGCACAGCACGTTGCCGTGGCCAGGTGTGGTAACAGCAGATACGCAAGCTTTTGCAGATGCCGCAGTCTCTTTATACAACAACGAGGCTAAATTTAGTGAAGCACAAGCCGCTGGCGGCCTTCTGCTTAATACTCTGTATGACAAAGTACAGTTAAGTGCTCAATTAATTGAAAAAATCGACTCAATAAGCAGTCATTTAGATGCTCACCGGATGAAAAATTTCACGGGTCAAATGCTCAAACACCATACCATGCGCAGCACACAATATATGTCGCAGTGGATAGCAGAAAAAAATAAAAAATAACATTAAAAATCACTAGACAGGCGGCGATTTGTGTTTAAAATCGCCGCAAATAAACTTGGGCAATTTTAGCATTATTGCCTATATTTTTAGCTTAGTTATTTAATAGTTGGTTCAAAACAAATTTGAAAACCGCAACGTTTACTGAAAAACGCAAATTTATCGTTAAATTGGGCAAAATGCTCCATAAATACGGTACACCTGCCTATCGCTTAGAAGCCCACTTAATGGAAGTGGCGACTTATTTAGATCTTAAATCATCGTTTGTTATGTCGCCCACGTCGGTTACCTTTGTTATTTGGACCGATGGCCATGAAGATGAATATACCCATGTTGCCCGCGTTGACCCAGGCGATCACGATTTAGGTTCACTTGCCGATACCGATGACCTAGTTAATAAAATGCTTAATGGTGAGCTCACGTTGCAAGAGGTTGATCAGCAACTTGATATTATTTTTGATGCCCCAAATCCATATAACAGAGTGCTGACAGGCGTTGCCTTTGCCACCTCTGGCGGCGCATTTGCAATGCTTATGGGCACCAGTTGGAATGATGTTCTGTGGTCTGGGTTATTAACCTTTATTGTATACTTATTTGTATTGTGGTCGGCCCGTTCGAAACGTGTGGCTCACATGCTTGAGCCATTAGTGGCAATAGTGTCGGCTATTCTTGCTTGTGCTATTAGCGTTCATTTAGATGCACACATCAACATTCGATTAATTGTGCTTTCTGCCATTATTGTGTTTATACCCGGTTTAGCCCTTGCACTTGGCCTTGCTGAACTCGCAGCCAGACATTTAGTATCGGGCACAGCTCGCGTTATGGACTCATTTATGTTGCTGTTTAAGCTTTATTTTGGGGCTTTTATTGGTCTTGCTATTGGCTTTGCGGTCTTTGGGCAAGCCGATTTCGTACAACCAGAGCCGTTACCAAAGTGGACTGCATGGCTCGCTATTTTACTTTTATGTAGTAGCTTAATCGTTATTTTTAGAACTAAGCTTAAACATGCAATCTGGTCTATTGCCTCAGGCTTTATAGCTTATGGCACCAGTATTGGGCCTGCTATATATTTAGATTTAAATTACACGTTAGGCACCTTTATTGGTGCATTTTCAGTCGGTGTATTTAGCAACTTATTTAACCGTGTTGCCAATGCTCCGGCCTCTATTGTAGCTATGCAGGGATTAATTGTATTAGTGCCTGGGAGCAAAACGTATATTGGTTTAAACTCACTAATTGAAGGCCAAGACTTTGTTTATGCAGATCATATTGGTCAGCAAACGTTTTTAATTTTCATGTCGCTCGTGGCCGGACTTATTTTTGCTAACGTAGCGCTTCCTCCTAAAAAAAGTCTATAACATTAAGCGCGGTTTCACACCGCGCTATAGCATTATTGCCTTCATTAAACCCCCTCTTTTGAGGATTAATCGCATTTTTTAGTATATTAAGAACACCTTGCTATAATGGCTGAAATCTAATAAAGCAAAGGAAATAACAATGCTAAAAACTAGCTTAGCGATAGCAATTGGGCTTTCAAGCTCACTTGCATTTGCGCAATCAGCAATCACTGTTGAAGACATTCCAAAAGTAAAATCGGTAATACAAACAACTGTTAGCCCCGATGGCGACAGTGTTGCATTTACCCGTTCGTTACCTCGCACGCTTTACGTTGACGAAAATGGTAGCAATTACAGTGAGCTTTACGTTGTTGACGATAAAGGTGTTGAACGCCCTTTTATTACCGGCTCGGTTAATATTAAAAGCCTACAATGGTCGAACGACAGTAAAACAATTTACTTTTTAGCGAAATTAAAAGACGACAAATATACTTCGCTTTACCAAATACCTGTTGATGGCGGCCAAGCACAAGCGGTTATGTCATTAAAAGACACATCTATTTCAAGCTATCAGTTAAGCCCTGATAACAAGCAAGTCGCTATTTTAGCAATGCCAGCTGCTGATAAGTCAGAAAAAGAACTTAAAAAACTTGGCTTTAAAGCAGAAGTGTACGAGCAAGGCCTTAAAAACAAGCAGCTTTTTATTGTAGATTTAGCTAAAGCCGACAAGCCACTTACTCCAACCGCACTCAATGTTGATAGCTACGTGAGTGACGTTAATTGGGCTGCGAATGGTGAAAAGCTTCTGGTTAAAACTCAACCTACTGCACTAATTGATGATAAATACACAAAATCGATGTGGCACTTGTTTGATATTGCCAGCAACAAAGTCACCTTATCGTTTAAAACTGAAGGTAAGCTAGGCGATGCCGAGCTTTCGCATGACGGTAAATACATTGCTATTTTAGGTGCTGAAGATAAGCACGACCCTGCAACTGGCCGCTTATTTATTGCCGATACTAAAACCGCCGAAATCACTGAATGGTTACCTAACTTTATGGGCCACGTTGTTGACTTTGAATGGTCGCATAAACGTAACACGCTTAACTTTATTGCCAATGTTGGCACAGAAAGTTTTGTTGCGAGCATTAAAACCGGCTCTAACAAATACAAAAAGCTAGTAAAAGAAGGTAAATTTATTGCCTCTCAGCTAAGTGTTTCTGATTCAGATAAAACCCTAGCACTTCGTGGTAACACGGCAAAACACCCTAACGAAGTCTTTATTGTGCGCAGTAACAAGGCAAAACGTTTAACTGATTCAAACAGCTGGTTAAACGACAAACGCTTTGCTAAACAAGAAACAATTACCCTTAAAGCGCGTGACGGTGTAGAGCTTGATGGTGTTCTAGTTTACCCACTCGATTATGAAAAAGGCACACGCTACCCACTAATTATGTCGGTACACGGTGGCCCTGAAAGTCATGATAAAAACGGTTGGGTAACTAACTACTCGCGTCCTGGTCAAATGGGCGCTGCACGTGGTTACGCGGTATTTTACCCTAATTACCGAGGTTCAACAGGTAAAGGCGTAGATTACTCTAAACTAGGTCAAAACGATTACGCAGGTAAAGAGTTTGACGACTTAGTTGATTTTAAAAATCACCTTGTTGATATGGGATTAGTTGATACTAAACGCGTGGGTATTACCGGTGGTTCTTACGGCGGTTATGCATCAGCCTGGGGCGCTACAAAGCTAACCGAGCACTTTGCTGCCAGCGTTATGTTTGTGGGTGTCACTAATCAGCTATCTAAATTTGGTACTACTGATATTTCAAACGAAATGAACCTAGTTCATGCGCGTTCATACCCATGGGATAAATGGCAATGGTACCTAGAGCGCAGCCCAATTTACTGGGCGGGTCAATCTGAAACGCCACTGCTTATTATGCATGGTAAAGACGATCCTCGCGTTCACCCTGCACAATCTATGGAACTTTACCGTTACATGAAAGTGCAAGGTAAAGATGTTCGCCTTGTTTACTACCCAGGCGAAGGCCATGGTAACCGTAAAGTAGCGGCACAGTACGATTACAGCTTGCGTTTAATGCGTTGGATGGACAACTACTTAATGGAAGGCAAAAAAGACATGCCTGCATTTGAAATTGACCATGCAGCTAAATTAAAAGCAGTGAAAGACGCTAACAAATAAGTATTAGCTTAATAGCAAAGGCCAACATAAATATGTTGGCCTTTTTGTTTGTAATGCCAGGCATGCTTAGTGGCAAAGCGCTGCTTATGTTACACTCTGACTAATTATTCTGATAACTGCTAATCACACTATTGCCATGTCAAACCCTGCTAGCTGCTTTACCACTTTTAATGAAAATATAGATAACCTTGCACTGCCTGAGCAGTTTACGTTTCCCTTTTATTATAAACCTCATCCGCTGGCTGTGGCTGCTGCAAAACAATTACAACTACAATTAAAAAAGCTAGATAAGGCTATTTTAGATACAGATGATATTGATGCCGGTAAAATGTTTGGCGTATTGGTTGTTCAAGATAAGTCGCAACAGCTAGGCTTTATTAGCGCCTACTCTGGGCAAATAGCGGGGATAGATGAGCAATTGTATTTTGCGCCAAATGTGGCACTTAAACATATTGACGATGCAGAATTTAGTCAGCAAAGCCAAGTGATTAACGACATTAATGCGCAAATTACAGCCTTGCAAAACAGTGATAATTATCAACAAATTGAGCAACAGTTAGTGACTGCTCGCCAACACTATGAGCAACAACTTATCGCCAAGCAACAAGCGATGCAAGTAACTCGAAAACAGCGAAAAAAGCAACGACAAGTTGCCAGCAAGCAACTCAATAATGATGAGTTTGAAAAACTGAAGAACCAATTAGCTGGGCAGAGCATTGTTGAGAAAAAACAACTACAAGCATTAAAGCAACAGTGGCAAACACGCATTGCAGCGCTTGAACAAGCACAACTCACAATAGATGATGAAATTAACGGATTAAAAAAACGCCGTAAAGTACTCTCTAAAAATTTACAAAAAAAGCTATTCGCTCAATACCAGTTTTTAAATGCAAACGGCGAAGTGACCGATTTGAATGCAATTTTTGCCAAACTGCCCGAGCACACACCGCCTTCAGGCGCGGGAGATTGTGCCGCGCCAAAATTATTACAATGTGCTTATAAACATAATTTAAAGCCCCTGGCTATGGCCGAATTTTGGTGGGGCGCACCGCCTAAGTCGGCAATAAGACATCATTTACATTATTACCCATCGTGCTATAGCAAATGCCAGCCTATTTTAGGGCATATGCTAGAGGGGTTAAATGTTGAAGACAACCCGCTTTTGGTCAACCCTGCACAGGGTAAAGACCTAACGATTGTTTATCAAGACGATGATTTGTTAGTGGTAAATAAACCAGCTGAATTTTTATCTGTGCCAGGCATTAATATTGACGATTCGGTATATATGCGAATCAAAACTCAGTTCCCACACGCTTCGGGGCCACTTATTGTGCACCGATTAGACATGTCGACTTCAGGGCTGTTAATGATTGCGTTAAATAAACGGGTGCATAAAGCACTGCAAAAACAGTTTATAGAGCGTAGTGTAGAAAAACGATATATTGCTTTAGTGGCGGGTAATATTGCTGCTGAGAGTGGCAGCATAGAGTTACCTTTAGTGCTTGATTTTGATGATAAGCCACGGCAAATGGTGTGTTACAAAACGGGGAAGCCGTCATTAACAACATGGCAGGTACTGGAACGTAAAAATAATACCACCCGCTTACAACTTTATCCTAAAACAGGACGTACTCATCAATTGCGTGTTCACTGTGCCCACCACTTAGGATTAAATACACCCATTGTGGGCGACACTCACTACGGTGAAAAGGCAGAACGACTGCATTTGCATGCCGAGTATTTAGCTTTTACCCATCCTATTAGTCATGAACGATTAGAATTTGAAGTAGCCGCTGATTTTTAAATCAGCGCTGCTTTTAGTTGTATCGGATTCTAAAACAGTGCCATTTTTTCATATTGCAAAGTAGGTAACTTTTACCGTTGCAATATAGAAAAAATTACCCGCATTATGCAAAGCCACAATCCAAACAATATAAATATCTATAAAATTCATACTGTTAAAAATTGGCATTAGCTTTGCTTTTGTTATTGTACGTATTTGTTATTGCAACTTATACCAATTCGCTTATTTAAGTGATCTATTTTGAGGATGGAAAAACGTGTTGATAGCAAGGCAAAGAATTCGCTATTTAGTTGTTCTAAATGAGGATTTTTTAACGCAGGTAGCGACAGGTTTAGTCCCGCAAAATGATTAAGTAATATTGCGGATTGGTATTAATTTAATTGAAAGCGCCATAAAGTGCTTTTAATTACACACAGTAAATGGCTTGCTAAGCGCTTACTGTGCACAACAGAACTTCCTACACTCCCTGTGTACTTTATTGGTTATAGGCTAACGCTTATAACCATTTTTTTTGCTTATTATTTAACGGTAAATTTTACGTCTTGATCGCGTAATAAATAAAGCGCAAAACACGCAGCCCACATAGGCCATGCTGCAAAAAACAGTAAATTATTAAAGCCATCTATGTACTGGTTGTAAGAAGAAAGCGTTGATAGTCCATGCATTATAAAAATAACACCGTAAGTAATACGTTTTTTAAAACCGACTAAAAATGCTATTACTAATAATAATTGCAGTGCACCTAAAATATAAGCAATAGTATCGGTAGAGCCACTGATCCCATAAAAATGTTCAAAAATACGGGCGCTATGCCCCGGATTTACAAATTTATCTAGTGTCCACATTACCATCACAATAAACACCCCTAAGCGCAGCGATAAAAGCGACCATTGCAAACGAGTTTGTACATCTGTATTGATCGAATCTGTCATAAAATTTCCTTAAAAAAGATATAAATAAACTAATTGGCAAGTAAGACCGTATAAACGTATTTTTATTTTCAATTAATTAAAATTAAACCTAAACTGATCTTAAGTTGAGTTATTTAAAGACACTATTATTTAAGCGCTAAGATAAAAAATAAAAATATTAGCAATTGATTGAAAGATATTTTTATCTGTCTTGGTCTTTTCTGTACATCAACATATAACAATAGAGAAACACGATTTGAAATACACGTATTTAGCTTTAACCCTCGCCCCCCTATTAAATGTAGCTTTAGCTGCTCAGGCTAATGAAACAACTAGCTCTGACCCCATTGAGCGAATTGAGGTGGCAGGTCAAGCGCTTAAATCTAAAAACCTCTCTATTAAAAACACCACAGTAAATGGCCCTTTTGGCGACAACCTGGCCTTGCAAGACATAGCCCGCTCAGTGACCCCTATTTCTAAAGACTTAATTGAGCAACTTAACATAACAACATTGCACGATGTGCTCGCTGTCAGTCCTAATACATACGCGGCCAGTGGTTTTGGCGCACCAAGCTTACCGACGATCCGCGGCCAGTTAGGTGAGTTATTTCAAGATGGTACTCGACGTCAAGCCGGTAATAATGGGTTTGGTGTGCCGTTGTCGTTTAATGCGATAGAACAAATCGATGTGGTTAAAGGCGCACCACCTGTGCTGTTTGGTTCAAGCCAACGTAACGGTGGCTTTGTAAACTTGCACTCTAAAACAGCCTCAACTGATCAGCGCAAAGGCAATGTTAAAGTGTCTGCAGGAAGTTGGGATAAGTATAGCGCCCAAGTAGATTACAACGCACCGATTGTTGAGGATAAAATTGGCTTACGTGTAAGCTATGAGCATCTTGATCAGGGGAGTTATTATGACTACTCAGCCACACAAAGTGATAGCTTGTTTGCGGCATTAAAAATTTTACCGGATGACAAAAGCAGCTGGGACATTAACTTTGAACTGTACCAAACAGAATTTACCGATAACGCCGGTATAAACCGCCCTACCCAAGCGCTTATCGATCATAATCTTTATATTACTGGTCAAGGTTTACAAGCTAATGGCAGTACCGTACCTAGTGCAGGTTCTATTATATCGCCTACAGGGCAAGTAAAAATAGATACCAGTCGTGTACTTACCGATCCTGATAATCTCAATCAAGCAACCACTTATTTAGTTCATAGTATTTATAAGCGCGCACTTTCTGATGTGATGTCGATTAAAAACATTAGTTACTTCCAACATTTACAGCGTGAAGAAATAGCACAAAATAGCTTTGTTGAAATAATTGATGGCGCCGATACCGCACAAAACCGCACTGAACTTACGTATCAATGGAGCGATGAGCAGCAAACCTTATTCGCCGTTGATGTTCGCTACAATAAAGTATTGGGTTACAGCCAATTTACCACCGAAGCCGACACACCTATTGATTTAACCGGCCCACTTTCAAACCGCCGCATTCCATTAACTGATGCCCAAAAGGCACGTTTGGTAGAGCTGCGCCCTGGTGTATATGTATCCCCTGGTGGTCAGTACGATATTAACAATGATGGCAGTGGTGACTTTAACTTATCAGACACTACAGACTCACGCTCATGGCAAACCGGCATTGCCATTCAACAAGACTCACAGTGGACTGACAGCATACGTACTAGTGCTGGTTATCGTGTTGATTATTATGATGTAGAAGCAAATGACCCGATTGCACCTCAAGGGCAAATAGCGGCTAGTGATAGCATAAACGATACACTGCAATCAGCGCAGCTGAGCGTTAATTACTCAGTTAATGACGATTTAACCACTTATGCGGCAGCAAGCTATAACGAAGCCACCTCTAACAGCATGGCCGGCGGTAATACGTTAGGTGGTGATAATACAATTAGCGCACAAAATTTTGCTACGGAAAATACTTTAGTCGAGTTTGGGGTAAAATATGCGCCAACACAAAGCGACTGGTATGCAGATGCTGCTGTATTTAGCCAACGCCGCAGCTTACGTAATCGCGATGGTAGCAATACAGGCATTCGTACAACCGGATTTGAAAGCCAAGTATTTTATGATGCATATCCTTATTGGGTAAGCGCAGGCTACAGTTACATTGATGCCCGTTATGACAATTCTGCGACAGGCCAAGACTCTGCTCAAATAGCCGATGCATTTGATAATTCGCGCCCCGACATTATTGCGGGTAACAGCATAGGTGCACCAAGTTACACTGCTTTTGCGCCCTCAAACCGTCAAGTTCAAGGGATCCCAGAGCAATCATTAAGTTTAAACGCTAACTATGCAATTACCTCTCAGTGGCAAGCTGGATTTTCTGCCCTGTTTACTAAAAGCTACCCTTTAGATTTTTTGGCTACCGTATACATTCGCGATCAGCATACCTTAAATGTTAATACCAGCTATGCGTTTACCTCAGCGACTAAATTAAGACTCGATGTAAATAATATTACCGATCAGCAAAACTGGCGTCCTGTATTTGAAGGTGGCTATTTTGGCGCGACACTCGCGTTCCCAGAATTACCAATTAACGCTAAGCTCACACTTACCCATAACTTTTAAACCGTTTGAGAGATAACATGTTAAAAAAACTAAGTTTGTTATTACTGGCGGCGATAGGTGTCGGCTTATTCTTTTTTTATGACCTAAACCAGCTCCTTACCCTTGACGGGCTAAAAGGGTCAATGGCGCAATTTGATCAGTACAAAGCTCAATCACCGTTTTTGGTGATCGGGGGGTTCTTTTTACTTTATATATTAGTGACCGCGCTTTCACTGCCTGGTGCAGCTATTTTAACGCTAGCCGCTGGTGCATTCTTTGGTTTGGCTCAAGGGTTATTAGTTGCCTCGTTTGCCTCAAGCATTGGTGCTACGTTGGCATTTTTAGTGTCACGTTATTTATTGCGCGATACCATAAAAAAACGCTTTCCTGAACGTTTAGCCGCTATAGATACTGGGGTTGAAAAGGAAGGCGCATTTTACTTATTTACGCTGCGCTTAGTGCCTGTTTTTCCGTTCTTCTTAATTAATTTATTAATGGGTTTAACCGCTATTAAGTCATGGACTTTTTACTGGGTAAGCCAAATCGGGATGCTGGCGGGTACCTTTGTATTTGTGAACGCTGGTACCCAATTAGCACAAATAGATAGCTTATCGGGTATTTTATCGCTGGATTTAATTTTATCGTTTGCGTTATTAGGGGTATTCCCGTTAATTGCAAAAAGCCTAATAAATGCAATAAAAAAGCGCCGTGTTTATAAAAACTACACTAAACCTAAAACATTCGACCGCAACATGATTGTTATTGGTGCGGGCGCAGGCGGCTTAGTTACCAGCTATATTGCTGCTGCAGTAAAAGCTAAAGTTACCTTAATTGAAGCCGGCGAAATGGGCGGCGACTGCTTAAATACTGGCTGTGTACCTAGCAAAGCCATTATTAAAAGTGCAAAAGTAGCCCAGCAAATGCGCCAAGCTGAAAAATATGGGCTACAAAACACGACACCGCAGTTTTCGTTTAAAAAAGTAATGGCACGAGTGCAGCAAGTGGTTGCCGATATTGCCCCACACGACAGTGTTGAACGCTACACAAACTTAGGCGTAGAAGTAATAAAAGGCTACGCCAAACTTATCGACCCGTGGACGGTGGAAGTTAAATTAAATGATGGCGGCACGCAAACACTCACTGCCCGTACTATTGTTATTGCCACTGGTGCACGCCCATTTGTACCGCCACTTCCGGGTATTGAAGAAACCGGCTATGTCACCAGCGATACGTTATGGAGCAAATTTTCTGAGCTTGACGATGCACCTAAAAAGCTTGTAGTACTAGGCGGTGGGCCAATTGGTAGCGAATTGGCACAAAGCTTTGCGCGTTTAGGTTCAAACGTTACGCAAATTGAAATGGCTGAGCGCATTATGATCAAAGAAGACCTAGAGGTGTCTAAATTTGCTCACGAAGCGCTGACACAAAGCGGCGTAAACATTTTAACCTCACACCAAGCACTGCGCTGTGAAGCACGCAACGGTAAAAAATTCATTGTGGTAAAACATAACGACAACGAAATCGATATTGAATACGATGAGCTACTATGTGCTGTTGGCCGAAGCGCTCGCCTTAAAGGTTACGGCCTTGAAGAACTTGGCATAGAAACCAACCGTACTGTAGTCACAAACGAATACCTAGAAACACTCTACCCTAATATTTTTGCCGCAGGCGATATTGTAGGCCCGTATCAGTTTACTCATGTAGCCGCTCATCAGGGCTGGTACGCTGCAGTAAATGGCTTATTTGGTCAGTTTAAAAAGTTTAAAGTAGATTACCGTGTTATTCCTTGGACCACATTTATTGACCCAGAAGTAGCACGGGTGGGCATAAATGAACAAGAAGCGATTGAAAAAGGCATAGACTATGAAATTACCCGCTTTGAATTTGAAGAGCTAGATCGCGCCATCACCGAAAGCGCTAACAATGGTTTTATTAAAGTGATCACCCCTAAAGGTAAAGACAAAATACTCGGTGTTACTGTGGTTTCTGAACACGCTGGCGATTTAATTGCTGAGTTTGTGTTAGCCATGAAACACGGTTTAGGGCTTAATAAAATATTGGGCACCATTCACAGCTACCCAACATGGGCTGAAGGTAACAAATATGTGGCGGGCGAATGGAAACGTGCTCATGCTCCTGAAAAGGTACTTAAATTGCTGGAAAAATACCACGCCTGGCGCAGAGGCTAGTATGTTTAAAACACCTTTAAAAGCGCTATTGTTAGGTTCTGCTTTGCTTGCAACATCGTTTGCAAGCAAAGCTCAAAACATGCATGACAGCTGGAATGCATTATTAAACAATCATGTTGTAGCTATTAATCATGGCCACAGCACAGAGGTTGATTACACAGCAATAAAAGCTAAGCGCAAAGAACTTAAAACCTATTTAGATTCGTTATCGGCTGTTACGCAAAATGAGTTTGATACATGGGAAAAACCTAAGCAGCTGGCGTTTTTAGTTAATGCGTATAACGCTTTTACTGTTGAGCTAATATTAACAAAATACCCAGATCTTAAATCAATTAAAGATTTAGGCAGTTTTTTTAGCTCACCGTGGAGCAAAGAGTTTATTTTTCTGCTGGGTAAAACTCGTAGCTTAGATAACATAGAGCATGACTTAATCAGAGGTAGCGGTAAGTACAACGATCCTCGTATTCACTTTGCTGTAAATTGCGCAAGTATTGGCTGCCCTGCTCTTCGAGAGGAAGCCTACACCGCAAAAAAACTAGAGGCCCAATTACACCAACAAACAGTGCGTTTTTTATCTGATACGTCACGCAATAAACTACAAGGCAACACCCTAAAGCTGTCTTCTATATTCAAGTGGTATAAAGGTGATTTTACCAAAGGGTTTGAAGGGGCTAATTCATTATCACAGTTTTTATTACTATACGTTGATGCGCTCAATTTAGGGCCTGCCCAACAACAAAAATTAACAAGCGGCGACATGAAAATAGACTTTTTAGACTATAACTGGGATTTAAATGCGCGTCGTTAAGGCCTTTACAATATGCTTGCAAAGGTGTTTTTTTAGTATCACCATTTTTATGTGCCTACTCACGGCTTTTAGTGTATTTGCTAATGATGCGAGTAATAGTGCTTGGCAAAAAATCCAAAACCAAGGCAAAAACCAACCGGTGTATTTTTATGCGTGGGGCGGCGATGCACAAATAAATGCCTATATTCAGTGGGCTGCGCAGCAAGTAAAAGCTAAATATAACATTAACTTAGTACATGTAAAACTCAGTGATACTAGTGAAGCAGTAAGCCGCGTGCTTGCTGAAAAATCAGCAAATAATCATACCCAAGGCAGTGTCGATTTAATTTGGATCAATGGGGCTAACTTTGCTGCTATGAGTAAGCACGGGCTTTTACTAAAAGACTGGGCTGATAAATTACCTAATTTTATTTACACCAATCCAGAAAACAATCCCAGCGTGCTGTTTGATTTTGGTTTACCCACTCAGGGAATGGAAGCCCCTTGGGGGCAAGCCTCACTGACTTTTTATTACGATACGCTAGCAAAGAGCGCTCCACCTCAAACCCTTAATGAGCTATTAAGCTGGAGTAAAGCAAACCCAGGACGATTTAGTTACCCCAAACCCCCTGACTTTTTAGGAATGAGCTTTTTAAAGTATGCATTAGTGGTATTACACCAACATAGCGATGCAATGCTACAAGCAAAATTAAATCAACCCGCGACCGATGAAAACACAGCCCAAGTGCTTGACTCTTTGTGGGCATTTTTAAATAAATTGCACCCTAATCTTTGGCGTAGTGGTGAGTACTTTATGCAAAGCGGCGTACAAATGCGCCGTTTAATAGACGATACCGAGCTAAGTATTGGCTTTACGTTTTCGGCACCAGAAGTACCGGCTGCGGTAAAGCGTTATGATTTACCAAAAAGTATACGTAGCTACGCAATGCAAGATGGCAGCTTAAGCAATACTCACTTTGTCGCTATTCCTTATAATGCAAGCCATGTACAAAGTGCGCAATTAGTGGCTAACTTTTTATTAAGCCCCGCAGCGCAAGCGCATAAACAAAAACCCGCTATATGGGGTGACAAAACGGTATTAATTCAAACGACCTTAACCGCAGAGCAGCAGGCATTATTTAAGGCCGTGAAGCCGCATCCTAGCGCACTACCTCTTAATAGTATTAAACGCACACTCAGTGAGCCACATCCAAGCTGGGTAGAGGCGATTAACACTGGCTGGGAAGCCCGTTATGGAACAAGCCAATGAGTAAAGTACTCCATACAGCTGATTTATTCTCACGCCTAGTCAAAATAACACCTTACTGTTTGCTGGCACTGTTAACAATACCTGTATTGGGCGGCCTAATGGGAGTAATGTTGCCTGCCTTTGGCTGGGCGCCTGCCTTGAATAAAACCAGCATAAGTTTGGCTGGGTTTAATGCTTTATGGGATATGCCTGGGCTTTCACAAATGATAGGCCTGAGTATACGTACCGGACTAATTAGCACATTAATAGCGTTTGCACTCATGATTATTATGCTGGCTGCATTTTTTAATAGTGTATGGCTAAAACGAATTGAATACCTATTGAGCCCCATACTGGTTATTCCCCACGCTGCAGCGGCGATTGCAGTAAGCTTTTTAATCGCGCCATCGGGATTATTCACTCGCTTGTTTTCGCCTTGGTTAACGGGCTGGCAATTAGCACCTGAGGGCTCATTACCATATGATACTTTTGGCTGGAGCATTATTATTGGGCTTGTGCTTAAAGAACTGCCTTTTTTATTGCTCATTGCATTAGGTATTTTAGCGCAGCCTGAACTTGGCAAAAAGCTACGAAAGCAGCATCAAATTGCGGTTAATTTAGGTTATTACCCTATGGTGGCTTTTTTTAAGGTGGTGCTACCCAATTTATACCCACTGTTACGTTTACCCATTTTTGCAGTACTTGCTTATGCCAGTGCCAGCGTTGAAATGCCACTCATACTTGGGCCAAATACCCCCCCGACTTTAGCCGTTGCTATTATGCATTGGTTTAATGATGTTGATTTAACCCTGCGCATAAAGGCCTCGGCGGGTGCTCTGTTACAATTAGCGATCACTGTTGGGCTACTGCTAGTTTGGCTATTACTTGAAAAAGTCATTTCTATAGTTTTTAGTCAGTCACTCATCAACGGCCGACGCCATTATGCTCACCAACTTGTTCGTACTTTTACTTATGTCTTTACTTGCGTAATTTTAGCCTTTATTGCAGCTGCGTTAATTGGGTTAGTACTATGGTCAGTGGCTGGTTATTGGCGCTTTCCGGATACCCTACCCTCCAGTTTGGTATTACTGCACTTTGAAAATGCTTTTGCACACATACACACTCCTTTGTTTAATACTTTTGTTATTGGGTTTGTAAGCACGGGTTTTGCCACTATTTTGGTACTGTTATGCTTAGAAGCAGAACAAATAACAGCTAAACCTTTGTCGAAGTGGGCACAGATAATTATATACCTGCCATTGTTGGTGCCCAGTATTGCTTTTTTATTTGGTATTGTGTGGCTACAGCAGTTGCTAAATAGTCAGCATGCTTTTTTAAATGTGATATTTGTACATTTGTTATTTGTTTTACCCTATGTTTTTTTATCTATTGCGGATAGTTACAGGCGTTTAGACCCAAGATTAGCGCGTGTTGCTGCAAGCCTAGGTGCCACCCCATGGAAGGTGTTTTTCCAGGTTAAATTGCCACAGTTATTTGCGCCTATATTAATTGCAATGGCGCTGGGGCTAGCAATTAGTTTTGGCCAGTACTTATCAACCCTGTTAGCCGGTGGTGGCCGAATAGCCACCATAACCACCGAAGCCGTAACGTTGGCAAATGGTGCAAGTAGGCGCACCAGTGCTGTGTATGCAATACTACAAATGGGCTTACCCCTACTCGGCTTTATACTGGCGTGGGGATTACCTCGGTATGTTTTTAATAACAAGCAGCTATAATTTCAATATACTAAAGGGCGTTTAATGCAGCCATCATTACAAATTAAAAATTGTCAGCTTTATCGTCAAAACGAATTGTTACTGAGTTTAAATGAACAGGTTAAAGGTGGTGAAATTCTTACCATTATGGGGCCATCAGGGAGCGGTAAATCTAGCTTATTAAATTGGCTTACTGGCACATTACCTACGGGTCTTAATGCGACTGGCGAGGTGTGGCTAAATGATACTAATATTAGTTGCTTGCCCAGCCATTTACGCCATGTTGCTGTGCTATACCAAGACCCATTACTATTTTCGCATTTATCGGTTGGCGGTAATATTAGCTTTGCCATGCCAAAAATGGATAAAACACAACGCCAGCAGCAAATAGATCAAGCACTTACACACATAGGGCTAAAAGGTATGGCCAAACGCCATCCAGATACCCTCTCGGGTGGACAGCAAGCCCGTGTTGCTTTATTACGCTTATTGCTGAGTAAACCCAAAGCGATTTTACTCGATGAACCCTTTAGTAAGCTTGATCAGCAATTACGTATTGAAACCCGTCAGCTGGTGTTTTCACAAATTAGGGAATATCAGTTACCCGCCATTATGGTCACCCATGATGAAAGTGACGCAATAGCCACAAATGGCAAAATCATCAATCTAAACGTACAAAGTGATATTAATGTTAGATAAATTTATTACACCACTTATAAAACCGGTGCTTACTCCGTGCGTAAAACAGCTGCATAAGAAAGGAGTGAGTGCCGATCAATTAACCTTAATAGGTTTTTTAATTGGCTTGCTAGCCGTTCCACTGATTATTTTTGAATATTGGTACGGCGCATTAATCGTAATTTGTATTAATCGCATTTTTGATGGTCTTGATGGCGCACTCGCGCGTTACGCTCAGAGCAGTTCAAGCGCAGGGGGATATTTAGACATTACCCTCGACTTTTTGTTTTATGCGCTTATTCCTTTTGCGTTTATTTTAAGTAGCCCTGAGCAAAATGCATTGGCGGGGTCATTATTACTTGTGACTTTTATAGGCACAGGGTCGAGTTTTTTAGCGTTTGCGATTGCCGCCGAAAAATTTAAACTCGATAAACCGCAATTTAAATACAAAAGTTTTTACTACTTAAATGGCTTAACCGAAGGCACTGAAACCATTGCCTTGTTTATTGCCTTTTGTATTTGGCCGCAGTATTTTTCAATTCTTGCTGTTTTATTTGCCATTGCCTGCGCGATAACTATTTTTACCCGTATATATGGAGGTTATTACACCTTAAAACAGCAAGAAACCGCACTCAACGAGGTAAACCATGAGTCATGAAGTATATTGGCGGCTAGGCTTCTTTTTTAGCGTACTAGCAATAATGATGCTGCTTGAATGGCAAAAGCCTGCACGCCAATCAACTATTAAAAATAGGTCACGCTGGTTTGCTAATTTTGGATTAACCTTTACTTCTACCCTGCTTGCACGCTTTACAGTGCCGGTTGGATTAACTGCGGTTGCTGCTTATTATCAGCAGCATGGAATTGGGCTATTTAATCAACTCAATGTCTCACCACTCATTGTAGTGATACTCAGCTTACTTTTGCTTGATTTAATTATTTACTGGCAGCATCGGCTTTTTCATCAGGTGCCTATTTTGTGGCGTTTGCACCGCGTACACCACGCTGATGCACATATTGATACCAGTACCGGTCTGCGATTTCATCCTATTGAAATTGTACTCAGCATACTTATAAAATTGATTGCCGTTACCGCTTTGGGTGTACCTGCTATTGCAGTATTAATATTTGAAATTGCACTCAATGGGTTAGCACTGTTTAATCATGCGAATATTCGCTTGCCAAACGCAATAGAAAAACCACTGCGCCTCATCCTTATCACTCAAGTGCTGCACCGCATACATCACAGCCAAAACCCCGAAGAAACAAACAGTAACTTTGGCTTTAGTGTAACTTGGTGGGATCGACTTTTTGGCAGCTACAAAACCAGCGCCACATTATCAGACAACGAGATAAACATCGGCCTAGCCCAATATCCCGATCCAAAACAAAACGCATCCTTGTGGCATTTGTTAACGTTACCATTTAAAAAGTAGCAATAAGCTAAACTAAGCAAAAAATTTAGCTTAATTTATAACATTATCTGAGCGTTTGACCCGTTACATTAACAAAAGCAGTTCATTTAAAGTAAATCAATTGTAAATTATTTAAACAAATTCTTGACCCAATTAGAAATCCCCCATATTATTTGTAAGCGCTTACATTTACCACACAGAAAAAATGTAAGCGCTTACAAAAATGACAAAATCAACAAATACACTATATTCTGACAATAATCAGTTGAACGGGGTTCAGTTATGAACATTGAAACAACACGCATTACTCGCATTTTAGCTGCTATTTCATTAGTATCTTTGGCGGGTTGTGGTGGTGACGCAGCGACTACTACCACCGATATTGAAAAAGTAAATCCTACTGAACCAGTCTCAGACTGGCGTATGGTATGGAATGATGAATTTGACAGCACAAGCATTGATGCTAACAAGTGGAACTTTGAATTAAACTGCGCTGGCGGTGGTAACAACGAAAAACAATGTTACACCGACAGTGAACAAAACGCCTTTATTAAAGACGGTGTACTAAACATAGTCGCCTTACCTGCTGAAGAAGGCGCAGAAAAACCATACACGTCAGCACGTTTAAATACCCGTTACAACGCCGATTTTACTTATGGCCGCTTTGAAATGCGTGCCAAACTACCTGCTGGTCAAGGAAGTTGGCCTGCATTTTGGATGATGCCAACCGATGAAGAATATGGTACCTGGCCACGCTCTGGCGAAATTGATATTTTAGAAGCAGTTAATCTAAAAACAGTCGCAGAAGATGGCACTGTTGAAGCAAATGTTTATGGCACACTTCATTATGGCCGTGAATGGCCAAATAACTCAAGCTCAGGCAAAGCTTATGCCCTGCCTGAGGGAATGAACCCCGCTGACGATTTCCATACTTATGCAATAGAATGGCAAGAAGGCGAAATACGCTGGTACGTAGATGGCTACTTATACGCCACACAACGTCGCTCTGAAATTCGTTATAATTCTAAAGATGAAGCAGTTGGCCTAAAACATAAAGGCTGGTTTGCTGAATACTTCGAACAAGGCAGTGGCGAACTTACTACTCACTGGGATAATGCCCCATTTGATAAAGATTTTTATCTTATATTAAATCATGCTGTTGGCGGCGACTGGCCAGAAAATGTAAATAATTTAGGCATTGACGAAACTGCATTTGCAGAAGGTCAAAGTTTTGAAATTGATTACGTTCGTGTTTATGAATGTGCCTCAGATCCGGCCACCGGTAAAGGCTGTGAAACAGTTCGCCCTGGTTACGATAGCTTAGACGATGCACTTGTGGAAGGTGAGGCACCTTTACCACCACCGCCACCAAGTGAAGCCCCTGCAGAAAATCTGGATGTGTTTGATGGTAGTTTAAATGCTAACTGGATTGCTTGGGATTGTTGTGGTGGAACAACACCTGAAACAATTACTGACGCTGATAAAGGCGACGTTATTAAATTTAATATTAATGACAATAACGGCACTGTATTAGGTTTCTCTACTCGTGGCGGTCACTTCCCTGATGATTTTGCAGGAACATCATCACCATTTGACGCATCACCCCTACTTGAATATAACGGTCGTTTAACTTTTGATATGAAAGTAGTTACTCCTCCAACATCAGATACTACATGGCTATTGAAAGCTGAAGCTGGAGATGGTGGCCCTAATACCGGCGATGTAGCCTTAACTGAAAGCAATGAAGGCTTAGCCCCTGTTACTGGCCAATGGCAAACTTACACCTTCCCACTATCAATGCTGCAAGAAAAAGACTTAGATTTAAGTGCTATTGATGTACTAATGGTATTCCCAGCATGGCAGACCGGTGAAGGTGCCGAGTACTTAATTACCAACGTAGCAATTGAAGGTGATTTACCTGAGCCTCCACAGGTAGACTTGTTTACCGATGGGCAAAACCTTGATTGGCCAATGTGGGATTGTTGTGGTGGCTCTACTCCAACAGAAGTAATGGATGATGCAGAACATGGTTTAACAGCTGAATTCACTATTGGCGAAGCCCCCACTGTAATGGGCTTTAATACTCGTTCATCTGCTGGTGGTAGCGATACTCCATTTGATGCAACCAGCATTTTAGAAAATGGTGTACTACAGTTTGATGTGAAAGTGATGTCAAACCCAAATAACCCAGATGCAACTTGGTTAATGAAAATTGAATCTAATGAGGGTGATACCGCAGTAGAATTACCATTAACAGATGCTGGCGATGCACCTGCTGTAGGTGAGTGGAAAACTTATACCTTTACATTCGCTGACTTAGCGGGTGCCGGTTTAGATGTTAGTGCCATTGATGTAGTAATGATATTCCCAGCATGGGGCACAGGTGAAGGTGCGGTTTACCGTGTTGATAACGCTAAAATGTACGATCCTAGTGCATCAGCAGGCGATGAAATCACTATTTTCCAAGATACTGCCGCAGATATGTGGAGTATTTGGGACTGTTGTGGTGGCTCTACACCGACTGAAGAAACTGACGATGCTGATCACGGCACTGTGGCAGAGTTTGTAATTGGCTCTGCGCCAACAGTAATGGGCTTTTTAGCGGACGACGGTATCTCTTTTGATGCATCAGCAATATTAGCCAATGGTGTTGTGCAATTTGAAATGAAAATGGTGACACCACCAAATGACCCTGACTCAGTATGGACATTTAAAATTGAGTCAACAGGTGCAGCAACAGCGGTAGAGCTTCCTCTTGCACAAAGCGTTGAAGGTGAAGTACCTGTTATTGGACAGTGGCAAACATACACGTTTACGTTGCAATCATTATTTGATGCAGGTTTAGACATTAGCGACATCAATGTACTGATGATGTTCCCAGCGTGGGGAACAGGTGAAGGTGCAGTTTACCGTATAGACAACGTAGTTATCGCTAACCCATAAACCCTAATTCAGTGGTAGGTACTAAATTATAAGTACCTACTTACCGTAAAAAATTAAGTAAAAGCAGAGCAATTATGAACACAAATAAGTTTAAAAAAAGCCCACTAGCGGCTTCTGTGTCACTTATCATCGCTGCAAGCACATTTAACTTCGCATACGCAGCGCAAGAAAATACTGCCGAACCTGAACTAGAAGTTATTGAAGTAAAAGGTATTCGTGGCTCACTCATTCGTTCAATGGATGTAAAACGCGATGCATCAGGCGTGGTTGATGCCATTTCTGCTGAAGAAATGGGTAAATTCCCAGATACTAACTTAGCAGAATCACTACAGCGTATAACCGGCGTATCGGTGAGTCGTTCAAACGGTGAAGGTAGCCAAATTACCGTACGTGGTTTTGGCCCATCATTTAACCTTGTAACACTTAACGGCCGTCAAATGGCAGGCACCGGTTTTACCCGCTCATTTAACTTTGAAAACTTATCATCTGAAGGTGTTAGTTCATTAGAAGTTATGAAAACAGCCCGTGCCGACACCCCTACGGGTGGTTTAGGCGCAACGGTTAATATTGTTACTGCTAAACCGCTGCAAAAGCCGGGTCAACGTTTTTCTGTAATGGCAAAAGGCATACACGACACCTCAGTAGAAGAAGGTGATAAAGTTACTCCTGAAATAGCAGGTATTTACAGTAATACTTTCGCAGACGAAATGTTTGGTTTTTCAGCAAACTTTTCATACCACCGTCGTGATTTTCAGCGCCAAGCTGCAAATGTTCGCTCTTGGTTAGTCAATCCTGATTTATCAGTGGATGCTGAAAACATAATCGACAACCGCCCAATGGATGCCGATGGCAATCCAGCTAAACAGTTTTTTGATCCTAATGCTGGGGAGAGTGGTGAATATGTATCAGCAGCCTTCTTCCCGCAAGAAGTCAGCTTTGCAAAAGATGACATTCAGCGTGAACGTTTAAATGCTCAAGCCACTTTTCAGTTTGCACCAACAGACAACTTAACGTTTACCTTAGACCACACGATATCAAATGCTACAACAGGTAATAATTCGTTATCGTGGGGTATTTGGAACGGCTCATTTGGCGGCAATGGTAATGCCTATGAGCTAGATGAAAACGGCACCGCTATTTATTATAATTCAGCAGGTGATGACGCGTCATTCACAGCTTTTCGTGAAACTTCAGAAGTAGACTCAAAAGCAACCGGTATTAATGTTGAGTGGTTAGCAACAGAAAACCTAAGTTTTAATTTTGATGCGCATACTTCAAAAACCACTACAGATAACGGTAAAGATCCAGGCTTAAACTCTAATGCCCGTATTATTTTGGGCTCAGCCGATCTCTCGACTAAAGAATACTTTTTCCGCGAAGGCGATGTGCCCGGTTTCAATATAAATTGGAACAACGGCACACAAGAAGTGAATCCTAATCAAATTGGCTCTAACTTTAGCATTTTCACTCGAACGCCGGGTGAGTCAGAAGTATCTCAAGTTCAATTAGATGGTAAATTATTTACTTACACAGATATTGGCCTTGAAACTGTAAAATTTGGCGCAGCTTATACCAAACAAACACTTAGTGGTTGGGGTGGTTCTAATAATGCCAATGCACCTGGCTTTAACAACGGTACATTCGCTGAAATTTTCCCGGATGCGATGTTCGAAAGAGTTGATTTAAGTGGATTCCTTGACGAGTTTTCATTTGGCCCTAACGGCGTAGCGCCAGGTTATGCTTATACTTATGACCTTGATGAAGCATTTGCTCGTCAAAGTGCTTATTTAACCGAAGACGTTATTGGCAGTGACTACTACCGCATTGGTAGCTTTGACCGCTTCCCAACTAACGAAGTTGAAGAAGAAACCATTAGTGTGTATCTCTCTAGCAACTGGGTATTTGACGTTAGCGACTACGAAGTTTTTGTTAATTTAGGTCTTCGTTATGAAGAAACCGATATCGTCAGCCCAGCTAAAAGCCGGGTAGCTGAACAAGTTTATTGGGCTGGCGGTGCAGAGTGGTTAACTCAATTTGCCGCTGGTGGCGAATTAGTTGAAGTAGACTATGAAGGTCAGTACGACTTACTACTGCCTATGATTGATATTAAAGTGGATCTTACTGATGACTTAGTAACCCGCGCATCATGGGGTCAAACAATCACCAGACCAACTCTTGGCGATATGTTAGGTAACTTAGCTTTAACTCCATCTCCTAAATTAAACTCAAGAAGTGGTAGCCGTGGTAATCCAAACCTAGAACCATTTAAGTCAACAAACTTTGACTTAAGTCTTGAGTACTATTACAGCGAAGGCAGTTACGCTGCAGTTGGTTTATTCTGGAAAGACGTGGATAACTGGATTGACAACACCCAGGTTAAAACCACCTTCGAAGGTTTACATGATGTGTATTTAGGTCAGCGTTGGAACAACGCAGTAGCCGCCATAGAAGGCCGTGGCGATCAAGCAACTGACACTGCAATTTACAATGAAATTGTAGCTAATGGCGTAGGCATTGGTGAAAACAACCGTATATTACCAGACCCAGCAACCGATCCGCTGATTGAATGGACGATTAATTCACCTGAGAATGTGGGTTCACGTAAAGTAAACGGAATGGAGTTTGCTGTTCAACACTTGTTTGGTGACTCAGGCTTTGGTGCGGGCTTTAATGCCACCGTTGTTGATGGCGATGTAGAGTACGATAACTATTACCTTGCCTCTCAAGCGGTATTAGCTGGTTTAAGTGACTCTGCAAACCTACAAGGCTTCTATGAAAAAGATGGCTTATCGGTAAAAATTACCGGTGCATGGCGTGATGAGTACTTAATTGCGCAAGGTTTACCTGATTCAGGTGCTTCAGCGCCGCCACAATATGCTGAAGAGTACTTGCAGTGGGATATTAGTGTTAACTACGAAGTTAACGAAAGCACAACGGTATTCTTTGAAGGTGTGAACTTAACTAACGAAACCGAGCGTTCATTTAGCCGCTTCGAAAGTCAATTCTTAAGCGCGGCTCAATACGGCCCTCGTTATGCCTTTGGCGTTAGATACTCTATGGGCAATTAATACATTGCCTAAACACAGTTTTTGATTAACCCCTATAATTGAAAAGTCAAAGCCGCTCATTGAGCGGCTTTTTTCATAAATGTTTAACTTTTTCTAATAACTTGTCGGTTGTCCAATCAATATCGTTATAGGCAATATCGGGGTTGTAGTAATCACCCTTTCCTCTTGCTCTATTAACATACACTTTATTAGGGATAATCACTTTACCTAACCCTGAGGGTAACTCGGCTAATCGAACATCCATATACAATGAGTCAGCACTACTTGGCGCGCCAAATAACTGAGTATTTGTAAATTGCTTAAATACATCAATGGCATCAAGACACGCACTTGCACACTGTGGCGGTACAATAACAAGAACCTGTGTTTTAAAGTCACTCACTGGTACCGTACTTTCGCTTAGGTTTGATTTACTTTGCTTTTCTTCGATGTAAAATGGCTTATTGTTTTCAAGTGACTGCACCATACCTGCTGCTATTTCTTTAATCAATTCATGAACTTCAGGTTGATCTTTTACCACATCAATTAACGATTTTACATAGTTAGTATTGTCTTTTGACGCTCTCCACCAAACCCGGCTATTTTGTGAGTAGCTATCCATTTTTTGTTCAACAACTTGCTCACCCCACAGCGCTTTTGCAAGCGTTAAGCTCCAATACGACGAGCCACCTTGGTTATGACGAAGATCTAAAACCACCGTTTTTGCACTGAGTAACTTAGAACGTTGAACAGTCACTTTTTTATACAGGTTATTGTAATCCTTAGTTTGCTTATCGTTATTTGCAAAACTAGGCATAGCAATCCACGCTATGTTTTGCGCAGGCCATGTTAAGTCGGTTGCAAGCTCATCCCCATTATAGGCATGTGTTAAATGCTTAGTTACGCTCTGTGGCTGAACAGACCAATCAAGGGCTTTACTGTAGGATTGTCCATTGGCTTTAACAAATTGACATTCTTTTAGAGGTGTTAAAAATGGGTTGCCCTCATCAACAAGTAACCGCCAACCTTGCTGCCACCAATGCCCAGGCTGTGTAACCTGTCCATGAAACTTAAACACTCTTTGTCGCATTAACGTCTCTGTACTTTGCCCATCGCAACCAGTTATCACGTCGCCTTTATTTATATTATCTGTTTCACTGTAATACACTTTTAGTGCATCACCCCGCCAAACTGCACGAAAACCAGGCCAGCGACGAGCAGGTCGTTCAACACATGAAAACACACCAGCATGACCATCTTGTAGCACAGTACTAAAACGCGCTATTGCCGCAACATGAACCTGTGGCCCGCTCGCTTTAGCAGACAGTGCAAATGCTTCTGCTTTTGCTTGCTTTAATAGCTCAGGAAAGGCTGGGTTGTTAACATCAAACATGCCAGGGTGATTTTTTGCCGATATGCTGTAAGCAGCTTCAATATCACGCTCAGTAACACTGCGCCATTGCTCTGGGGTTTGAGGAGAAGCCGATAATTTGGCCATGCTGAAGGTAGGCGTAATCAATAAAGCGCTCAATAAAGTACGGCTAACTATTTTTGTTTTTATGTTCATGAAAATCCATTTTAAATTAGGCTATATAATTACTGTAAACTCATTTGGTAGAACTAAAAATACATTAAATCAAATAGATATTAGCAAATTATTTTTACAGCAGTAACTTAGCAACATTAAAAGCAGCTAGCAATGAGCAAGATTTAAAATCAACAGGCTTTAAATTTAGAGCAACAGCTTACTTAGAGGTTTGTTCAATTTTGGTTTGCAGTAGTGTTATGCGGGCGTTGAGTTTTCTAAAGGTATACTGTGAATAGAAAAAGTTTAAAAAGAAGGCAGCAAAACCTGAGCAAGCAAGCCCTATCAATGGGCTGAAATAAAACATTAACAATAAAACAATTACAGCCATCGCTAACGTAAGTCCCAAATAATGAGATGCACTAAATAACTTTCGGTTGTTTTTTTCAAGTTGTACTAGATGAGAATCTATATGCATTAAAAATTTCCTTTTTGACAAATAAACGTTAACTATTTTGAGCTTTACTACCTACATAGCATTATTTAAAAAATGAGTTACTCCACTGCGCCTTAGTTAATCGGTATAACTGTACGGCACGACCGTGAAATTCATGATTACTGTAGTCTGTAAAGCCAATTTTCTTTGCTACTTTTAATGACGCAATATGCTCAGGTTCAATAATAACAACGACGGATTGATGAGTAGTTTGCGCAAACACATACTTTAAAACACCTTTAGCCGCTTCGCATGCTAACCCTTTATTCCAAAACTCGACCGCTAATCGATATCCTAAATTAGGCTCTTCGTTACCCGCGATACTTTGTGGGGAAATACCACAAAATCCAATCAATAAATCGCTGCTTTTATCTATTAATGCCCATGGCCCCAAACCATATGAATCGTAACATTGTATACACCACTTTATAAACTCACCAGTTGCAGCTTCATCGCACACACCACGAATTGAGTATCTCATCACCTCATCGTCACTAAGAATTTTACTTAATGCCGGCACATCATCAGTTGAAAATGGCCGGATAACTAACCTTTGGGTTTCACAAATTTTCACTCAAACCTCCTTGTAATCATTGCTATAAGCTTTTAAAAAAGCCCGAAAATAAGCGATTAATATCGGTGTTCAGTTGTTTAATTTTGGCCTGTAAATTATATTCGTTGTGAATACGATTAAATAGTAAAAATCACAAAGCAGCTATTCATTACCTTTAAATTGATTAATTCAGCTGCTCTAAACGATATAAAACTAAGCCATCTTCTTTTAGAGTAAAGCTCCATTTACTATGCCCTTTGGAAAAGTTGAACTGATTTACATTGTCTGCTGGTTTAATATTTTCTAAAAATAGACCGACTTCAGAACCTTCAATTATAAAACTTCCCTGAGAACTATTAGTATCTAAGTCATTAACTACCTTAATATGCTTGGTTGATTCGGGTAAAATATCAGGCAGCCAACCTCTTTCAAATAAGCTATCTTTTTGTGCATCGGTGTAAGTTGCGTACTGAGTAGTAACTTCATCCGAGCAACCAAAAATTAATAAAGTAGATAAAATAAGTACGACTGTTTTCATCATTATCCTATTAGTTAATGCGGCTCCAAACAATGAGCAGCATTTTTTTATAAAAACTTAACCAACAACCGTAATGTTATCGATTGACGGTACATTAATATGAGTTTGAAAATAATATTTATTTGTTAACATGCCGTTTGAAATAAAATATATTTTTACTCTTTTAGCTTCACCAGTCACTGCAACTGTTTTATTAACAAAAAAAGTTTCAGGTGTTGCACCATACTTTTCTAGTAATGCAGACGCCACACCTGGTGCAATAGTCACTGTAATTGATCTTCGGTCTCTGTAATCTAATTCTGTGTTTAGGAAAACCTCACCTCTTTTTTCGCCCGAGGCTTTAATTTTAAATTTAAAAGACCCCTCTACGGCATTAGGCGCATTTGATTCGGTTAATACAATTAAGTTCATTGCATCGTTTAGATTAGTACTGAGTGAAGAGCTACATGCGCTCAAAAATAAACAGAGGATTAATATTAGGTACTTCAATGTATGACTTCCTTGCTAATAAGCTGAGTTATTTATTTCTTTTTATGTTTCGAATACCACATAAAACGTTCAAATAATATTCCTACTAAAAAGCCTCTTAGTAAAATAAAACGGAATTTATTGAAGTTTATATTCATGAGTCTTCTTTGAGTTATGACGCCAAATAATAAGATAAAATCAGCACAAAGCTGATGTATTTTTTAGATTGACGAGCTTAACGCTGAAATAAATCATAGGCGTTAATGATTAGTTTAAAACTACGTTAACACTATTGAAAAAACACTTAACCAACTTAATTGAATACCATAAGAGATACGTTGATAGGTACCAGGTTTACTTTGTAGTTTTATTGCTTTAGCCATAGCAAACAGATAATAAACTGTAGCGATAACAGAAACAATTGAAAAAACACGAAAGTATAGAGAGATAACTTCTGTGGTTGGACTAATCGCTATTAATATTGGTGCTACAACCAGCGAAAGTAACATAATAAAACCAGCCCAAGAATGTACCTTGCAGCTAAAAGTTGGATGTTTAGTAAATGGGTCAGCATCCATAGGAAAATAACCCGCAACCCAGGTACCAATACCATGCACTATAACTAACCAACCAGCAATATTAACCAATATAGAAACATTAGCCAATTGCGCCAAATACCCGCCAAAAAAGCAAAATAGAAGACCTAAAGGATAGTTATTAATTAAGGGCGACAGTTTTTCAGTTGGGCTTCCTGTTGCACCTAATTCACTACAAAATTGTTTAGAATGGCTGTAACCTTCATAAAATCGACTTGCTACATAAACGCCAATAAATATCCATAATGTGGCTATTAACCCTGAATAAATCGCAATCGTTTCAAACATCACCATAATCCTTTTTGTGATTAGTTTACTAAAGCCTTTTTGAACACAGAGAAGTGAATGAGAATAAAATGAGCCGCCAAAACCATGACCAAAGTGACTAATTGTTTATTACTATCTCTAAAAGATCAGCGTCTCTTTACCCTCTTTGTGCATGATTCACTGAGGTTTTATTTCGCCTCATTAATAAATCATTTCTTTATTATTATAATTAACCACTAATCAAATGCTATCAGTATTAGTTTTAAAAAAAACAAAGCGCTACAACAATGCAGCGCTTTCATTACTTATAGATTGTTTGTTTAAACTAAAACGCGTTATTAAAAGAAGCCAAGCGGATCTTCACTGTAACTTACTAATAAGTTTTTAGTTTGTTGGTAATGATCGAGCGCGAGTTTGTGCGTTTCGCGACCTATACCAGACTTTTTATAACCGCCAAACGCAGCGTGTGCTGGGTACATATGGTAACAGTTGGTCCATACACGGCCGGCTTCTATTTTGCGACCAAAGTGATAAGCGCGGTTCATATTACGGCTCCATACCCCTGCGCCTAAACCAAATTCAGAGCTGTTAGCCAATTCGAGTGCTTCGGCTTCATCTTTAAAGGTCGACATTGAAATAACGGGGCCAAAAATTTCTTCTTGGAACACGCGCATATCGTTAGTGCCTTTTAATAAAGTAGGTTGAATGTAATAGCCACCATTTAGCTCATCGCTAAGTTGCTCAACATGGCCACCACTAAGTACTTCAGCCCCCTCTTGTTTGCCAATATCAATGTAACTTAAAATCTTATCAAACTGTGCTTTAGAGGCTTGCGCGCCTACCATGGTTTCGCTGTCTAGCGGGTTACCGCGTTTAATTTGCTTAGTACGTTGTAAAATACGTTCTATAAATTGCTCATAAATGTCTTCTTGAATGAACAAGCGTGATGGACAAGTACATACTTCACCTTGGTTAAAGTAGGCAAGAATAGCTCCCTCAATTGCTTTATCTAGGTACGAGTCGTCTTTTTCCATAACATCGCTAAAGAAGATATTAGGTGATTTCCCGCCAAGCTCTACCGTTGAAGGAATAATGTTATCGGCTGCACATTTTAAAATATGTGAGCCCACAGGGGTTGAGCCTGTAAAGGCAATTTTAGCTATACGCGTATTGGTTGCCAGTGCTTCGCCAGCTTCTTTACCAAAGCCATTTACTACGTTTAGCACGCCGCCGGGCAGTAAATCACCAATAATTTCCATTAACACTAATATTGATGCGGGTGTTTGCTCAGCAGGTTTAAGTACCACACAGTTACCTGCTGCAAGTGCAGGCGCTAGTTTCCATGCAGCCATTAAAATTGGAAAGTTCCACGGAATGATTTGCCCTACAACCCCTAATGGCTCATGAAAATGATACGCCACCGTGGTTTCGTCTATCTCACCAATGCTGCCCTCTTGAGCACGCAAGCAACCGGCAAAGTAACGAAAGTGATCCGCAGCAAGTGGAATATCCGCCGCGAGGGTTTCGCGAATTGCTTTACCGTTATCCCATGTTTCGGCCACTGCGAGTAGCTCTAGGTTTTGTTCAATGCGATCGGCAATTTTTAATAAAATATTGCTACGCTCGGTAACTGAGGTGGTGCCCCACTGCGTTTTTACGGCATGCGCTTTATCAAGTGCTAAATTAATATCGTCTTTATCAGAGCGAGGAATTTTACAAAACACTTTGCCATTTACAGGGCTAATATTCTCAAAGTATTGGCCATTAACGGGTTCAACCCATTCGCCGCCAATATAGTTACCATACTGCTGTTTAAATGTGATGAGTGCATCTGCTGAGCCTGGATTTGCGTAAATCATATGTGTGTTCTCTTGTTGTTGTTAGCTAAAAGTCTAAGCCGAAATATCAGCAACTTGTTAGAGTAATGTAGCAAGTTGCTTTATATTTAATCGGTATTGATTGACATTAGACTATTAAGCGCTTAAAAACTTGATTAGCAGTCCAAAAAAATTGCCTGTGAGTCCAAACGATTTAATCATTAAAAAGGCTGATTATGTATTCGTCGCAGTTAAATAAAAAACGCCAACAACTTGATGTGCTTATTGAAAACAAAGTGAGCTTTGCTGCCGATAACTCCGAACTGAGTATTTACGATACTTATAAAAGTGCGCAAAAAGTGGCGCTGCATTCAAACGAATTACTGTTTTGTGCCATGCTCAGTGGCAAGAAAATTATGCATGTTGAGAGTAGTCAGTATCATAAAGCGTTTTTGCCCCACGAATCGTTTGTGTTAGCGCCTGAGCAAGGGGTGCTGATTGATTTTCCACAGGCAACTATCAACTCACCTACAACCTGTTTAGCGATTGAAATTAGCACCGATAAAATAAGTAATGTGGCTAGTGCGCTTAATATGCAGCAAAGCTTTGCTAGTGATACCTTGTTTGAATACAGCCCTAATTTAGTGCACACCCAACATAATACGCAAACACAGCAGTTATTAGAGCGCATGGTGCATTTATTTAGTGAGCAAGGCGCTGAGCGGCACTACTTAATTGATTTATCGTTAAACGAGTTGGTCACCCGTTTACTGCAACAACAAAGCCGTGATTTATTACTGGCAAACTGCGATAAACTGCGCCTAAAAAGTAACGTGAGTGATGCACTGCATTATATCGAAGAGCATTTAAATGACTCACTCGACATAGACACCTTGTGCAAAATAACCTGTATGAGCCGTAGTAAGTTTTACCAGCAATTTAAACTTGCTTTTGGTACAAGCCCTGCGCTTTGGCAGCAACAACTTAGGCTTAAAAAAGCCCGTACGCTTTTATTAGAAGGCCAAGCTATAAGTAAAGTGTGCTATGACCTTGGTTTTAATAGCGCCAGCCATTTTAGCCGCTTGTTTAAGCAAACCTTTGGTATTGCCCCTAAAGCGTGTCGACATTAACGCAACACAACAGTTTTTGTTATATTAAACAGCCTAATATGTTAATTTACTAATTCCCTGCTAAGTAGTTAAGAGTCGCCGATGAGTAAACCCACCCGCTGGACATTAAAGAGTATTGCCAAAGAATTAGGTGTGTCTAATGCTACGGTATCAAATGCGTTTAATCGCCCTGATCAACTCTCTGCTAAACGCCGCGAAGCCATACTTAAAGCTTGTAAAGAGCTCGGTTATTATGGCCCTAATAAAGCGGCGCAATCTTTGCGAAGTGGCACATTTAATATTGTTGCTTTAGTGCTGCCAGATAGCGTGGAATATATGGTATCAGACCCTGTCGCGAGTAGCTTTATGCGTGGTGTAACCTCAGTGCTTGAAAAAAACGGCATTAATGTTTTATTGTTTTCAGGCAATAGCGACAACCTTAATAATGTTGTTGATTTTGTTGATGGCTTTATTTGTTATGGACGCCCGCGCAATAAAGCACTAGTAGAGCAACTAAAAACAGTACAAAAACATGTGGTCACTGTGGATTTTGATATTGCCCGCAACGCCTCAATTAATATAAACAACGAACAAGCCAGTTACGAAATAGCCAAACATGTTCTGCACAGTAAAACTGATAATGTGGCAATATTAGGCTTGAGATTACTCGATGAAAATGTATTGTGCCGAGTATACGAACATCATGAGTTTGAAACGGGTCAATCTATTTCTCACCAACGCTTACGGGGTTATCAGCGTGCGTTAAATGAAGCGAATGTAACGGTAGCCGACGACCGCATTTGGAATATTCCTGAAAGTAGCGAACGCTTTGCCAGCATAGCCGCAAAAGAAGTATTAAACGCCTCTCCACGTCCTGATGTGATTATATGTATGAGTGATTTAATAGCACTCGCCACCATGCGAGAAGCCATAAAACAAGACATAAAAATACCAGAACAATTACGTATTGTTGGATTTGATGGCATAGAAGAAGCCGCCCGTTTTGTGCCTCGCCTTACAACGATTCATCAAAATAGCCAAGAAAAGGGCGTTATAGCCGCAAACTTATTTATTTCTAAAGAAGAAAAACAACACGAAGTAGGTTATACACTAAATATTGGTGCAAGTAGCTGAGCGCTGTTAGTAACGCAGATAAAAAAGCCAAGCTTAAATTGCTTGGCTTTTTGCTTTTCAACAAATAAAGCTATTTAAACTAATAAGCTTTGTAAGTTTAAAGTGTCTTCTTGAGCGCCATTAACCTGCGTAATAAGTGCAGTACGGCTAGCAAAGTCAACGCTTAGAGAAATTGATTGTTGCTCAAGCTTCCACATTAAACAACATACACTCCCGCCACCTTGAGCAGTAAATTCACCAGCAAATGCAGGATGCTCATTACGTATATTAATTAACGCTATTAACCCTTTTACTACCGGCTTATTTAGCGCTTCATCTATTTTAGCGGCATCTAAATAAGGGCGATTAATATCACGACCAACGTTCGTGCTCGCCAAAAGCTCCATATCATTTTTGCAAGCAAATAAACCACCGTAATACACTTGTGGTACACCCGGTGCAAAAAATTGAATGGCGCGAGATAACAAGTAATCAAAATCATTTGCGCCCAATGCATCGTAATACGTACAGTTAACTTGATAGAGGTCGACGTTACTTGCAGCAGCACCTGTTGCTTTACGGCTCTGGTTATTGCTATTGGCATGCATGGTTTCTACTAGGTTATCTATTTGAGATGCGTTTAACAGCCCTGGCTTATCGCCCATTGGACCCGCATCAATAATGCCAATGCCATCATGGGTGTCTAGTACCGTTAAACAATTACGCGGTGAAATTTGTAACCACTTAAGCAGTGCGTCTACGTCATTATTAAATAAGCTATGTAAAATAAGCGGAGGCAGGGCAAAGTCGTACACCATGTTTACGCGCTTAGCTACGGCAACTTGAGTTTGATAATGACTATGAATTTCAGCAATGGTCTCCATGCCTAAATCATTTGCCTGCTTTGAGAGTTTATCTAAATAAGCAAAGGTTTCATCCAGCATAAAACAGTTTGTACCTGCTTGCTTAATGGCGTAACCCGCTGCATCTAAACGAATAATGTTTACGTTGTTAGCAGAAAATTTAGTAAGTACGTTATTTAAATAAGCAATACCAGCTTCTACTTTTACGTTTATATCAATTTGATTGTCGGTAAAGGTAGTCCAAAAATCATACGTTTGACCATCACCGCATTTCATTGGTGTAAAACAGCTTCCAGGACGCGGACGGTAAATGGCTTGTTGTTCTTGGTCACTCATACCATTAGGGAATACATCTTCTTTAGTTAAAAATAAATCCCAAAATTCAGACCCTTTGCCTTTGGCAAGCACATCTTGAAATTGAAACGATTGCGCCGATACATGGTTTACTATTAAGTCGGCCATTAAATCATGATCTTTTCCAAGTGCTTGAATATCTGACCAAGTTCCTATTCGGGCATCAACTTCACTATGATCAATTGGGTCAAAACCTGCATCGCTACCATCTATTGGGTTATAAAATGGTAATAAGTGTACCCCTGCAAAAACGTCTTTAAGTGGACCCTTTAGAAGTGCTGTTAATGCGTTTATATCTTTACCGGTGATTCGATCAGCGTATGTGATCAATTGAACTTTATTCTTCATCATGTGTGATTACCAAGTTGAAACTTAATCGATTAAGATATATCTTTAACTAGCAAGTAAGAATTTACAAGTAATTTTTAAATATTTTACATACAAATATCGTGGCTCGATTAATACTACAATAAGTTACTGACAACTTAATGTGTGTTACCAAGCATTTAACGAGGAAAAGCAAATGACAAAATCACACACACACGTAAGCAGCGATCCGTTGCAACAAATTCGTTGGCTCACATACATGATGTTTTTTATGTTTGCCATGACCTCTGACGCCGTTGGCATGATTATTCCCGAACTCATAAGCGATTTTGGTTTAAGCATGACCCAAGCCAGTGCGTTTCATTATGCGCCTATGGCCATGATTGCAATAAGTGGATTATTTCTAGGCTTTTTAGCCGATAGCCTTGGCCGTAAAAAAACGATTATGCTTGGTTTATTAATATTCTCTGCAAGTTGTTTTTTGTTTGCTATTAGCAGCAGCTTTATATTTTTTGTTTTTTTACTGTGCTGTATTGGCCTTGCCATTGGTTTATTTAAAACCGGTGCACTGGCGCTTTTAGGCGATATTTCTAATAGCAACGAAGAACACACCAAAACCATGAATAAAGTAGAAGGTTTTTTTGGCATTGGTGCTATTGTTGGCCCTGCTTTAGTTGGCGTGCTGCTGGTTCAAAATGTAAGTTGGACTTACCTTTATATTATTGCTGGCATTATGTGTTTAATTTTGGCATTGCTTGCTTGGCGTGCCGATTATCCTGCGGTAGTAAAAAGTACAGGCAAACCAGCCTCACTAAAAACGACCATGAAAATGGTTAAAAACCCTTATGCACTGGGTTTTTCTCTTGCAATTGCTTTATATGTTGCCACCGAAGTCGCCATATACGTGTGGATGCCTACCCTACTAAAAGATTACACCGGCTCATGGCCGCTGCTCGCCACTTACGCACTAACAATCTTTTTTGTGTTGCGTGCTGCAGGGCGTTTTATTGCGGTATGGTTACTTAATAGGTTTAGTTGGCAAGGGGTTATGGCTTACTTAAGCTTTGGCATTGCGCTGTGTTACGTTGGCACTCTTTATGGCGGCGTTAACTGGGCAGTGGCTTTATTACCTCTTTCAGGTTTATTTATGTCGATGGTTTACCCTACTTTAAATTCTAAAGGAATATCGTGTTTTCCTGTGCATCAACACGGTGCAGTAGCCGGTGTTATATTATTTTTTACTGCACTGTCAGCCGCCTTAGCACCTTTATTTATGGGTATGATCAGCGATTACTTTGGACACGTGCGCTACGGGTTTTATTTAGCAACGGGTTTTGCAGTCATATTATTTTTGGCTATGTTATTTAATTACTTCCGTGACCCATCAGCAACTGCATTAGAGCAAAGTAACTTAGTCGCTGAATAAACAAACAACGCTAATGCTATAAAAAACATTATAAAAATCAATGCTTGAATAAAAAAACAGCAAATAATTAACAAAACAATTTGCTTATTGTAAAAACTTTGTTATTTTTACTTAATCGATTAAGTAAAAATAACAACTTTCCTTCGGGTTTAAAACGAGGCGTTCACATGACAACACACAACACACCTTTATATCTGATCAGTGCTTTAGCGCTCGCCGTTAGCCAAGGCGTTAATGCACAACAACAAGAGCAAAATACACAAGCGCAAGCCAACAAAGGACTAGAAACAATTGTTGTTACCGGTGTACCCCGTCGTACAACGATAATGGCGTCAAGTTCTTCTGTGAGCAGTGTGTCGCTTGAGCAAGTTGAGGTGTCTACGCCTCGCTCTACTGCAGAGGCATTTAGAATTATTCCCGGGGTTCGTTCAGAATCAACCGGCGGTGAAGGTAACGCCAACATTGCAGTACGTGGTTTACCAGTTGCCTCTGGTGGTGCTAAATTTTTACAGCTCCAAGAAGATGGCTTGCCTGTTTTACAATATGGCGACATTGCATTTGGTAATGCTGATATTTTTATGCGCTTAGATAATACAGTGCAAACCATTGAATCTATTCGCGGTGGTTCAGCCTCTACCGCAGCCAGTAATGCACCGGGTGGCATAATTAATTTCATTTCAAAAAATGGCGAAAACGAATCTGGCAGCGTATCAACTACACTTGGTCTAGATTACGATACTATTCGAACTGACTTTGAATATGGCACATATTTAAATGACACTGTACGCTTTCATGTTGGTGGTTTTGTGCGTCAAGGTGAAGGCCCGCGCGAAACAGGCTATACCTCAAATAAAGGTGGGCAAATTAAAGCCAATCTAACCAAAGATTTTGAAAATGGTTACGTGCGCCTTTATTACAAACATTTAGATGATAAAAGTGTGGGTTACTTACCTATGCCAATGTATGCAAATGGTGACTCAATCCCTGGGTTTGACGCACAATCAGATACCCCACATTCGGCATTATTTACTAAAACAGTGCGCTTAAACGGCGAAAATCAAATAAGCAATGGCGATATTCGCGATGGTATGAATCCGCAAGTTGACTCAATCGGTTTTGAGGCTGCATTTGATTTAGACAACGATTGGCGTATTGAAAACCGTTTTCGTAAATCATCTGTAAGCGGTAATTTTAATTCGTTGATCCCCGCTGAAGTTGGTGATGCATCAGCTATAGCGCAAAGTATTGGTGGTGTGGGTGCAACGCTTAGTAATGCAACCACTGGTGCTGCATTTAACGATGATTTAGCTATGCGCATTCACACGTTTGACGTAACCATGAACGACTTTGACTCGATTGTTAACGACTTCAAACTGACTAAATCGCTAAGCGATGATACTAGCATTACTTTTGGCTATTATGCGTCAACCCAAAATATTGCCATGTCGTGGTTATGGAATTCCTACCTAATGGAGCTTAAAGGTGATAACGCTGCGCTATTAAATGTAACAGCCGCCGATGGGACTGAATTCTCTGAAAATGGCTTATACGCTTATGGCACGCCTTTTTGGGGTAACTGTTGTCAACGTGATTACGACACAGAATATGACACTCGTGCACCCTATGTTGCATTTTCAACTAAGGTGGGTGACGTAAGTATTGATGCTAGTGCCCGTTATGACAGCGGTGAAGCACGTGGTAACTATGCAGGCGCGGTTACCTCAACCGTTGATATGAATCGCGACGGTGTGATATCTGTTCCTGAACAAAATGTTGCAGGTATTGACCTTGCAAATGCCAGCCCTGTTAATTACGACTGGGATTACGCATCATATTCAATTGGTGCCAATTACCAAATTGACTCAAGCCTTGCAACGTTTGCACGATTGAGTAAAGGCGGTCGCGCCAATGCTGACCGACTTTTATTTGGTAAAGTTCGCGCCGATGGCTCAGTAGCCGATGAAGATGCCGTTGATGAAGTAAACCAGTATGAGTTTGGTATTAAAAAGCGCTTTGATTCACTGTCAGTTTTTGCCACGGCATTTTATGCACAAACTGAAGAGCAAAACTTTGAAGCGACATCACAAACCTTTTTTGACCGCGAATATGAAGCAAAAGGGATTGAGGTTGAATCAACCTACTTTATTGATGCATGGGATTTTCGTGGTAATTTAACGTGGACAGACGCTGAAATTGCAAAAGATGCACTTACCCCTGAAGTGGTTGGTAATACGCCTCGTCGCCAAGCTGATTTAATTTACTCATTAATGGCACGTTACACTTATGAAAAAGGCTCTGCAGGCCTAAGCTTTATTGGTACTACCGATGCCTATGCTCAAGATAATAACGATCTTAAGTTTGATGGTTACACTCAAGTAAATGGCTTTGTAAGCTACGATTTATCAGAAAATCTTAATATTGCGTTAAACGTAAATAACCTATTCGATACGGTAGGTATTACTGAAGCAGAAGAAGGCTCAATACCTGATAACAACATTATACGCGCACGTGCTATTAATGGCCGTACAACGTCATTGACGTTTAAATACGCGTTTAACTAACCAACTTTAGTGTAACAATCGCTGAAGCTATGTTTGTTAAGCGATTGTTATACTAGTTTTAATAATTCTCCCTTGAATTTTGACCTAGCCATGCTAGGTTTTTTAGGATTTACACTATGACCAAATTACTTAGCCTTGGTGAACTGCTTATTGATATGCTGCCTCAAGACTCTCAAAACAGTGCTTATTTGCCCATTCCAGGAGGTGCTCCAGCTAATGTGGCAGTAGGTTACGCAAAGCTCGGCGGCAAAGCTGCGTTTTGTGGCGGTATGGGAGATGACTATTTTGCTAAACAATTAACTAATGCGCTTGAGCAATATAACGTAGATACTGAGTATTTATTTACCATAGAAGGCGCGCAAACAGCTATGGTTATTGTCAGCCTAGATGAAAGCGGCGAACGCAGCTTTAACTTTTATCGTCATCAAACAGCCGATTTACTGTTAACGAATGAGCATTTAAAGCGTATTAATTGGGATAAATTGAGTACCCTACACTTTTGTTCAAACACCTTAACCAATACAGCTATAGCAAAAACTACTGTGTGTGCTTTAAAGCAGGCTAAGAACAACCAAAAAATCGTTAGCTTTGATGTAAATTTACGCTACAGTTTATGGCAAAATAGCAATGACATTGAGCAAAACGTGCATGCATGCTACGCGTATTGCGATATTGTTAAGCTCTCACGTGATGAGTTAAATTTTTTAGCAACGCAACGCCAACAATCAGCTGATGCCTACTTACAATCACTGCTTGAATTAGGCGTCAAGCTGGTGTTTTTAACCGATGGTCCAGCACCAGCGACTGTTTACCATAACGCTTTTACCCTCAGTGAAGCAGCTCCAACAATTACCGCTGTAGATACCACCAGCGCCGGTGATGCTTTTATTGCTGGCGTACTGTACTACTTAAACCACAGCGATAATGCAGTGCCACTTACTGATAAGCTAAATGATGAGTCAATAGTAAAAAAAGCGCTTCACTTTGGTCTTCGCTGTGGCTCAAAAGCATGCTTAGCTAAAGGCGCTTTTCCTGCGCTTCCCACGCAGCAAACACTTTCGCAATAAACTAAGGTACTTACAAAAAAAAGGCCACTGTTGGCCTTTTTTTACTAAGCGTCTAAATTACTGGTTTTTAGCCATTCTAAAGCGGCAGTAGCATTTTCAAAGTATTGTATTTCACCCGACATAAACCAACTGCCTAACTTAGCTATGGTAGATTGCCACTCTTTATTGCCGTAAATCGCTATTTTTTTAAACTCTTTGTTGTGCTTTAAGCCAAGTTTTAAATCGTCCCAAGCAGCACGAAGCTCCCAACCATCTAACTCGGTGCCATCTATTAATACATTAACAATAGGATGTTTAACTTCGCCTAACGCTGAATCGATCATCGGGGTGATCACTTCATAGTCTTTGTGAGTTAAGGTACCAATTGCCTTAAGTGTTAAGAAAAACTCATTGCCTGAGCGCTCAATACCAATCGACAAACCATGTGTTAAATTAACCATAACTCAACCCTTGAATGAAAAGAGCTTAAATTATAGGCAATAGTTAAAAGCTTTTACTTGAAGCAGATCAAAAAAGTCACTTAATGCAGATTTATTTTTTGAGCTAATTATGTTTTTTTAACCGATTAACTTGGTTTTTTACATCGTTTAAATAGCCGGTTTTTATCCATACTCTTGCGCCATTGTTACCCGCTGTGGCGTTTATTTGGCTATTAACAGGCACTCTAAGCCAGCTATGTTTTTCAAGTTTGTCGTTATGCTCTTGTAAAGTGCCATCCAAAACCAACAACTCAGCGCCACCACTCACCGTGAGCGCTAAAGATTGATTAGCGTTAAACTGTACAATACTCACTGTTTCATACGTATCTTGATATAACAAAATGACATTTAGGTCATTAAATTCGGGGTTTTTCTGCCCTTGCATCTGCTGTGTGTGAATGCGCACGTGCTGGCGATCTTCTGGCTGAAACTGCCATAGTTTTACAAATATAATACAACCGTCTTTTGAGCCAGGAGTATGCTTTGATTGTGGAGGATTACGAATATAGGTACCTTGTGGAAAGTCACCATGCTCATCTTGAAATACCCCATCAAGTACTAAAAACTCTTCACCGCCGGTATGTGTATGTGGGCTAAAGTGGCTGTTTGGCGCATAACGTACAATGCTAGTGGCACGAGCAACTTCCTCGCCCACTCTGTCAAGTGGACGTCTATCAACACCCAGCATGGGCGAAGCTATCCACTCAAGTGACTCACTATGCACCACCACACGTTGACTAAAGTCGGCAGCAATTTTCATATTTGACTCCAAATTATTAATTTATAACTAAACGCCAATACTTGGCTAAGGGTTTTTTGCCAAAAATGCCTCACTGCAGTATTCCCCATTTAATAAATCGATAGCAACTAACTCTTCTTTATCAGTCGGTTTTTTTCAGCAAGTGCAATACGAGCCTGCAATGGGTTTGGGTAATTTTCTACGTCATAAATTTTCATAATGATCTCTTATATTTTTAACGACAACTTAGGTTTATATTGGCAAACAGAAACTACCTACTGATAGGTAATTTATAGCAAGCGCTAAATGTTTGCAAACTAAAAACAAAAGAGCTTGAAAATAACTACCTACTGGTTGATAATTTTTTTCAGATAACAGCAAGGAAATATCAAAATGAGTAAAAAAGCAGCCCTGCTACAAGCCGCAGAAAATAAAGTGCGACTGGGTGGTTATAGCAACTTTAGCTTTAGAGAACTTGCTACTGAGATTGGTATAAAAAGTGCCAGTGTGCATTATCACTTTCCAACGAAAGCTGATTTAGGCGCTGAACTCGCGCATCAATACACCGATGCCTTTATTGCAGTACTTGGCGATCCGAATGCACATAAAGCAAACGGTAAAAATCCCATCGATATTTACACTCAGTTATTTAGAAATGCGCTCGTGATAGACAAAAAGATGTGTTTATGTGGCTTACTCGGTGCAGAAAGCGACAGCCTACCCGATAAAGTGCGGGTTGAAGTTCAGCGGTTTTTTAATAAAAACTTAGCCTGGTTAACTCAAGCACATCAAATAAATGGAGAGCTTAATCCTGCTCGGGCGGCAATACAAACAGTCAGCTTATTAGAAGGGGCAATGATTATTAGTAAAACCCTAGATGATATTAGCTACTTCGAACAAGCGACTTTTTAGCGGTAAATAGTCAACATAAGTGGTTGGCGATCAGAAAGTTGATAAATCTATTAACTAAATTACTACTTGTTCAAGCATAAAAAAGCGAGCTTAAATAAAGCTCGCTTTTTGCATTAATAACTATGTAGTTTTAAGCTGGACGCGCTTTATGTTTTGAATGCACAAAAGCCAATACAATAAAGCCTACAACAGCAACCGCTACACCAATTGGTTTACCTAAATCACTTGATAAGTTTAATCCTATTGCCGCAGTCATTATGTATGACAAAGTCACAGCTGAAGCAATTACAGCAGGGATACTAGCAATCCAGTGGAATGTACCACGGTCAAATAAATACTTAGTAGCAAGCCATAAAACACTGGTAGAAAGCAGCATATTTGAAAACGCGAAGTAGCGCCAAATAACAGAGAAGTCGAGCTTAGTCATAAAGTAAGCAATGGTTAAAATTGGCAATGCTAACAACAAACGATTACGTAAACTTTGCGGAATACTAAACGCATCCACCATTGTTAGGCGCAGTGAGCGGAACGCCGTATCACCTGAGGTGATAGGGAAAACAGCAACAGCAATAATAGCCATAATACCACCAAATACACCTAAGTAGCTGTTTGCAATATGGTTAACTACTAAGCCTGGACCGCCTAAATCAAGCATCGATTTTAAACCCGCATAACCTTCTGGGAAGGCAGCAATACCAGCAAGCGCCCAAACACAACCTACAATACCTTCGCACATCATCGCGCCATAATAAACCGGGCGTACATATTTTTCGTTAGTTAAACAACGGGCAATAATAGGTGCTTGCGTTGAGTGAAAACCACTAATAGCACCACAAGTAATGGTGATAAATAGCAACGGCCAAGTAGGCAGTCCATCAGGATTTGGGGCTAAAAAGTCGTGGGCATGATCGGCTTCAAAATACGCTAAAAAGTCGCCAGCTACTGGTAAATGGGGTGCGTTGATTAACAGTGAGACTGCAATAGCAACTGTCATTACAATCATTAACAAGCCAAAAATAGGGTAAAACTTAGTGATGATTTTATCGATTGGTAATAACGTGGCTAAAAAGTAGTAAGCTAAAATAGCGAGAACCCAAAATGTATTACTAGCAAAAATGGTGCCTTCAAATGCATCTAAGTTACTCAATAATCCTGCAGGGCTCATAATAAACACTACACCAACAAAGAATAACAACATAGCAGTAAATATAAGCATAAAGCCTTTAAATACTACGTTGTAATAATGGCCTGCAATTTCAGGTAAACTTTTACCGTCTTCTTTAATACTCATTACGCCAGAGAAAAAGTCGTGTACAGCTCCACCTAAAACGTTACCAAGTACAATCCAAACCAGCGCTACTGGGCCATACAAGGCGCCAAGTATGGGACCAAATATGGGGCCTACTCCTGCAATATTCAAAAACTGAATTAAAAATGCACGAACAGGGTGAATAGCAACATAGTCAACACCTTCGCTAAAACGCTTCTGTGGTGTGTCTACTGTCGAGTCCATACCCGCTTGTTTTTCAACAAACGGGCTATAAAACTTATAGCCTAATATTAAAATAGTCAGGCAAATAAAAAAGATGATCATAAAGCACGCTTCTCTTTTTGTATGTGTGTATAGGGCACAGTATTGCAGCCCAAAATTTAAAATAACAATTGAACGTAGCATATGAAAAACCACGCAACAATGAGACGTTTGGCTAATGCGCTCGCCAAATCAAATTCATTCAAAAAGGTAAAACTAGGTAACAGCATTAGTTACTCATAAAAACAGGATTAAAAAACACTAAAAATGCTTATATTGCGACTAAAATCTATACGCTAATCTACAACATTAGCTACACCTGAGTTGTTAATTTGCCTACGATAAACATTATTACTACTTTAAAACTTACGGTCTTTGCCCTACATGGCTTGCCAAAAACAAGGATGCCCTCAATGACACCGTTTACTACGCCCGATTTATACGATGAACATCGCGACCATGTGCAAGTGGCTGATAGTGGCTTGCAGCACTTTGGTAATAAAACTCACTTTTATGGTCAAGTAGTGACCGTCACCTGCCCTGACGATAACTCGTTTGCTGGTAACATACTGCATGAAAATGGTGACGGCAAAGTGTTAGTTGTTGATGGTTTTGCCAGTAAGCGTTTTGCTTTTATTGGCGATATGATTGCAGAGCGCGCATTAAAAAATGGCTGGCAGGGCATAATTATTAATGGCTGCTGTCGCGATATTGAAATACTTGCCACACTTGATTTACCTGTGATGGCGCTAGGCGCAACTCCGCGCTGCACCACTAAGCGCGGCTTAGGCGCTAAAGATCATCCCGTTAATATGTTAAACACTACAATTAATACCAGTGATTGGGTATATGCTGATATAAACGGCTTGATAATTAGCTCTAAAGCGTTGTTTTAACCCCTCGTAATAGTCGTTAACAAAAAAAGCAGCTCGAAAGCTGCTTTTTTAATTTATATAGTTTTTTAAAACCCAAATTCTCAGGTTAAAATTAAAGTGCTAACCATACATCGGTTGAACCAGGTTCGTTCCCTTGAGTCCACCATTTAGCTTGGTACTGATTACCTTGATAAGAAACTTCATCACCACTGTTATAAATAGCCGATGGCTGCCAAACTAAAGCGCCCGTACCATCTGTAGGTTGTGTTGTTGCTTCCCATGCACCACCTAAATCAGGACGTTCGCCTTGAGTCCACCACTTTGCTTTATATTCTACGCCATTATAAGTAACGACATCACCACCAACGTATGCAACACGCGCATCCCAGCTTCCTGTAGGCTCAGTTGTAGTATCAACGTTTGTAACTGTTACGCTAAAGCTTTGCGTTGTGGTTAATGCACCATCACTAACTGCAACAGACACTGTAAAATCTGTATCTGTATCAACTGCGCCTGCCTCAAGACTTATATTTGCACCGCTACCCACTAACGTTAAACCAGCTGGTACTGTCCACGTATATGTAACTGCATCGTTTTGAGCATCGCTTGCCACTACAGCAACTGATGTTGATGCGCCTTCTTCAACGCTGATATTAGCAATAGCATCAACGCTCGGTGCTGTGTTTTCACCACCTGATGTTGGCGCAATAACATTAACAACAACATCACGATTAACAGTTACTTGACCATCTGATACCGCAACAGTTGCCACATACTGTGTATCTGCAGTAACTGTTGGCGCTGTAATGACTAATGATGCACTATTTTGTCCAGATACCACCAGTGCGCTATCAGCATTCCAGCTAAAGCTAAGTGGATCGTTATCTGCATCAGTTGCAGAAGCTGTTACTGTAATACTCTCGCCTGAATTAATAGACACTGATGAAGACACAGAAACAACTGGCTTTTTATTTGTTGGCGGAGCAACTACTCCTCCTAAACCATCATGCATAGCATTAAGAATATCACCATTATCCGCATCTATTTCCCATGCAAATAAACCACCTAAATTATACTGATTAACATACGCTCCCTTCGCCAGTACTGACTTACGGCTATCATAAGTAATGAGTTTACCGGTTGAACGATTCCATACATAAGCGGCTTGTGCTTGCTCATCATAACCCACTTCAAAACCATTAATACCGGTGCCCGCCGCACCAATCATATTGGCTTTAACGCCCTTGTAATCAATAACACCATCTTCCCATACGCCTTGTGCCGAAGAGCCTTTTAACGGGCCATTACCAGGGGCGGTCATTGGGTTACCATCAATTGCTGCATTTTGCGGGTAAACACCTTCCCAACCACGGCCATACATAGCTGTGCCCACGACGATTTTTTTTGATGGTACATTTTGCGCAAGTAACAGCTGCACTGCATTATCGGTGGTATAAGCAGGGCCTTTACGAGGTTCGCCATTTTCATCAAGCCCGGTACCATTACATTGACCAACACTCATATGTTCGCCACAGTAAAGTGCTGTTTGGTGTCCGGTTACGTTACTCCATGCGCCATAAAAGTCATAGGTCATGGCAAAAATGTAATCCATATACTGGCTTGCGGCTTGGTAATCTACATCTTCAATTTTATCGTAACCTGCACCTATAGCTGAGGTTAACTCGTAAGTACGACCCGTTTCTGCTTCAAGTTTATCAAGCATAGCGCGTAGTTCTTGCATTAATGCAACATAGGCTGGGCCATCGTTGATTGGATCGCCAATGTCAGGATTGGGGCCGTCACCACCTGGGAATTCCCAGTCAATATCTACACCATCGTAGAATTTCCATGTTCTTAAAAACTCTTCCATTGAGGCAACAAAGGTGTCGCGGTTAGCTTTATTGGTAAAGCCACCGAATGGGTCTGATAACGTCCAACCACCTACAGATGGTAAAATTTTAATATCTGGGTAACGCTGTTTAAGCGCCATTAGCTGAGAGTAAGTACCACGGATAGGGTCTTTTGCATCAACCCCTGGCAGTGCTTTTTGTACTGCGGCCCAAGGGTCGTGAATAACCACTTCGTAATCTGCAGAGCCGGCACAAGCGGTTTCAAGTGCACGTTTAGGACCACCCGATAACGATGCGTTTTCACCACAAATTGGAATAAAGCCATACAAAATATGACTCAGATTTTGTGCTGGCATATTAGTTACATCGTAATCACGACCATAAATACCCCATTCAACAAAGTAAGCGCCTGTTACTAAACCTTGCTTAATACCAATATCACGGTTATTTGGGTCAACATCCATAGGTAATGGTGCTAGGTGTCCGCCGTCGGTGTCAGCAATTACAATCGGTTTGCCTGCGCTGCGTGCACACGTTGTGCCGCCTTCACATAGCTCAACATACATTGTATGGCGGCCCGCTTTGTCATAAGGAAATGAAATAGTGCCACTTTTAGAACCTGCAGCAAGCGTGCCTTCATTTACTAACATGTCATCAAAGTACACTTTGTAGCTATCGCCACCATCACCACTCCATGCACTCCACTCAATGTTGATATTAACTTGCTCAACACGGGTAACTAGCTGCTTATAAGAGCCGTTTCCCTCAAGATCTACCTCAACAAACGAATATTGCTGTGGTTCCCAATTAATGCTTGGTGTAGAAGGCGCTGCCGATACAGAACCGGCAAATAGTGCAACACCCATAGCTGCGGTTAATTTTTTAATATTCATATTTCTCTCTTATCTATTTTTAATGTGATTATTTTGGTTTAATAAGTTTGAACTACAAAACTTAGGCTTTTAGTTACAGTTTTTTCCATACATTGGCTTGTCCTGGCGTATCGCCTTGAGTCCACCACTTAGCGCTATAGCGCTGTCCTTGATAGGTTATTTTTGCGCCCGCTTGATAGGCTTTATTAATATTCCATGCTGCTGGGGTATTAGGCTCGTCAACAGGCTGCCACGCACTTGAACTATCTGGCTGCTGACCTTGATTCCACCATTTAGCTAAGTAAATACGGCCTTGAAAGCTCGCTTTATCTGTTGCTTGATAAACCTCCGTAGAGCTCCATGGAGCGATAACAGGATCATTGATAACGCTGTCATTAACGGTGACAATAAATTCGGTTTGGGTCGTTAATTGGCCATCAGAAACAGAGACCGAAACGGTATAATCTGTAGGTGTTGAAACTTCAGGTGAGAGTAAGTTGATATTGGCATCGCCACCGGTAAAACTCAGTGGTGCCGGTACTGACCAAGTATAAATTAACGCACTCTGCTCATCATCAAACGCATGTAAATGCACAGCCGTGGTGGTGTTTTCATCAACTACTAGGTTTTCTGGCTTACTCACAATAGGCGCTGTATTACTGGGAGCGCCCTGCACGCTTAATGTATAGGTGTAATTTGGGTTGTTGCCATATACTTGGTTAGTTAGTACATCTGCGTTGTTAAATACAACATCTCCAGCTTGATTTTGCACACCAATTTGCACTAAATACGCGTAATCAAGGTTAAGTTGTGACGCCAACACTTGTTGCCAATTTGCTTGATTGTCAGCATTAATTTTAAGCTGTTGATTAATCACCTCTTGACCTGTTTCGTCAAATAAACGAGCCCATACCGTGTCACCAGCAATGGCATTTTGCCCTTGGCGTACAAAGTAACCAAGGCTTGCCCACGCATTAGGATCGGTTGGTGCAGCGTCGTTTACAATGTTAATGTCACTACAGTTATAAAATCCTTCTCCCACGACATCGTTTCGTTGCCAGCGGCTATACAAAATTGCATCGCCGTTGCGCCCTTGTGGAATAGCCACACTCATTTGATAATAACGTTCACCATCGGTGTCTTTTACTACTTCAACATTTTGATGCTCTTGAACTAGCTCTAAGTCTTGCCAGGTCAATATATCTGTAGCGGTATTAAAAGTTGGCTTAGTTAAATAAAACTGCCAAAAGCTGGGATTATGTGGTGTTGCAGCTAAATAACGGATTTGTATATCACCATTAGAGTTAGGCATTACATCACTGCGTTGCCAATGTGGTGATGGTAAATCCATACCTCGTTTGGCTGTATCGCCACCAGCACATAAAGTGCCGTTTGGTACACTGGCCTCAACTGCAGTTTGATTTAAATAGTCAGGTGTATTAACCGAAAATTCAATCGCTTGTACAAACTGTACCGTGCCCGACTCTAAATAAGCGGCTCGACACGCAAGGTTAGGAATATTTGTACCGTCTTCAGGCCACCAGTACCCGCCATCATCTTGGCAAAATGCTTGGCGCGCTTTAGGGCTGTCCATATAACCATGTGCTTGCACTTGCGGTGCTAGTGTACTGAGTAGTAAACCACTGGTAATTGCAGATAGCGAAATCGTGTTAAGTTTAATTGATGCCATTATTTTATCCTTTATAAGACTCAATACATGGGGCAAGCTCAGGCCTACCCCTCATTGTTTTGTAAATTACAGGCTACAACTTAAGCTCCAATCAGCTGTTACACCCGGCTCAGAGGTTGTCCACCACTTGGCTTTATAAACCGCGTTGTTATGAGACATTAAGTCACCTGCTGCGGCATGGCTTGGGTTGCCCGCCCAGTCTGTTTGAGGGAAGTTTGGATAAACAGCAATAGTCGCTATATCAACCCCTTCACACGTACCTATAGGTTCCCCACCGCCGTTACCTGGATCGCCTGTGCCATCACCCGGTGTTGCATCTGGCAACATGGGGTACTCTGTTTTGAAAGCGTAAGTTTTGCCATTTTTTTCAATGGTAAAGTTGCTAGGCCCTGTGATTGGCATGTAATACATCACTTGTGCATTTACAGTTGCACCGGCGCTAAAGTCTTTTGGCTGGCCGCCCCATTCGTTGTTCAGTGTGATTGAGAAACGGTGAAACTCGTTCTCATAACCACCAATGTTGTTACCTGCCGCGTTTGAGCCATTTACTTCTACTGCCATGCCCAGTTTTTCTTGTGCATTCCAGTTAGATTTAAAAATAGCTGAAGTTGATACCGGCACATCAAATGAGATCTTTGCACCACTCAAATCAAGGTTTGAATTATTAGTAAACGCAAATGTTGGACTGATTGGGTAGTTTTCATCACCAACAGGGAAGTCTTTTGCCTCAAAAACCACATCAACCGCTTCTACAGGAGTGTTAAAGTTGGGATTACCACCGTGAACATCGTATGCAACGCCACTTTGATTAAACTTATTGTATGCAAGTGAAGTAAGCGTTGACCCCATGAAGTATTCGCCTTTCGCTGCATCGTAGTCAAAGTCACCAGCCAGCTCCCAGAACATTATACCGCCAAGGCCATTGTTGATAACGTAATCAACTTTAGTTGCCATCGACTCTTCATCTTCTATCGATAGGAATACTTTTTTATCTGCGTTCCATAACCAAGGTGCAACGGCAACGCTGTCATAATGACGGGTATAAGTTCCGATTAAGCGATCATCAGCGTCTGTATCAGGTGTTAAGCCATACACGCCTAAATACGAGCCAACAATGCCGTTTTCAAGATTTTTAACATGCCATAATGGGTTTGAACCCGCAGGCATTTCCTGGCCTGCATCGTTCTTGTCGTGCCAAAGGTTATCAATACCTAACGCACCATTACCGCATTTGTTTTTTTCACCCACACCGGTACCCGTTGCGCAATCAGCTTGGTTAGGCAATGCTGCTTGGCCCCATAAACCATTTGTTCCGCCTGATACATCTTTAAAACCACGGGTGTAATACGGTAAACCTATGTTGATTCGACCCGCTGACATCGCACCACGGAAATAGCGCACTGCCCAATCGGTATTTAAGTACCCAATACCTTCAAACTCTTTGGTGCCATATACATTCCACTGCGTAAGCTCTGAATCAAGACCAGTATCAAACAATGCAGCGTTGTGACCTACGTGCGAGTTCCATGCGCCATGCAAGTCATAAGACATGATATTCACATAATCAAGGTATTGAACCGCTTGAAAGGTTTCCATTCCACGCAGTAAATAACCCGAAGAAGGCGATGCAATAGTGAGTAAATAATGCTTACCAGCGGCTTCACCTGCACGGTCAAGCTCTTCACGTACTTTTTTCATCAGCACTTGATACGATGCATTCAACCCTGCACGACGTGCATTTGAAATAGGGAAGTCATCTGGATGACCTGAATCATTCATTGATGATGGATATTCATAGTCGATATCAACACCATCAAAACCATACTTTTCAATAAATTCAACAGCACTTTGCGCGAATGCATTAATACCAGCATGGTTGATTGAACCATCAGCATTGGTAGTCATAGTGTAAAAACCACCGCTTTCAACACGGCCCGTTTCATCAAAATAACCGCCTGTTTCAGCCCAACCACCTACAGATATGAGTGTTTTTACATCTGGGTGTTGTTTTTTGTATTTGTTTAACAGATTAAAGTGGCCTTTGTAGTTAAACTCTGGGTCCATTTCAGCACCAACAACACCTGGCCATTGCATGTTTGTCGCTGGATTATTTACTGATGTTGGGTCACCAACTGATACTTTATTGTTGGCATCAACATGGGCAAATGCATAGTTAATATGGGTAATTTTATCCCACGGGATATCGTTTACTAAATAGCTAGGTTGACCATTTGCGCCATTGCGCCAGCTAGTAAAGTATCCAATCACACGACGAGGGTGATCGGCACCCATCATCTCACGACCCTCTGCATCATAAATCGTACAGTAAGGTGTATTTACACCGGGTGTTTGATATAAACCTTGTGGACGACAATCGGTGCTAGTAACAGGGCCGGTATTTTCTTCAACAACCGTTAATACTTTTGTTGTTTGAGAGGTCGCTCCCTCGTTATCTGTTACTGTTAATGTAAACGTTGCTTGACCTAGCGCTGCAGCCTGCCATGTGTAGCTGCTTGTATTTGAGTTAGCTTGATGAACCTCAACACCCTTTTCAGCAAAGCTTAGCGCTGTTACTTGGCCATCACTGTCGGTGCCTGAAAGTATAAACTCCACTTGTGACCCAACAATAAGTTGCTCAGGCAGTATGCTAAATGAAATAGATGCCACAGGTGCTTGATTAGTTGGATCAACAACCACTGAATCACTAACGCTTAGCGTATTAACGACTTCAACAGAGTTCGCACCTTTATCGTCTGTTGCCACTGCACTAATTTGATGATCGCCCGCGATAGCTTGCCAGTTAACACTAAACGGCGCAGTGTTATCAACCGCGATGGAAATGCCGTCGATAAAAAACTCTACACTTGCAACCGTGCCGTCTGAATCTGTTGCTTCTGCCAAAATGACAACGCTGTCTTTATCGCTAAATAAAGAACCATTTTCAGGTGTAAACTCGGTAATTATAGGGGATTGATTATCATTGACAGCGCTGTCACACACACCCAAAAGTAACCAATCTTGATATTGACCTGCATTCTCCAAAGGGTTGGCTTGTGTCCACCACTTGGCTTCATAGGCATTATTTTGTGCTTTTACTTGGCTTCCTGCTATATGAGTTTGCCCAGACTCCCATACCGTTAATGCACTGCAATCGGTTGATGCGTATACATTTAAACTAAATGCACTTAGAGGTAAGGCACTTAATTTGAAGGCATTTTTTATTATTTTCCGTGAGCTCATTTGTTCCTCCGCTTAGTGTGTTAAGAAATGCTATTGTCAGTTTCTATTTATGAAACTAGCATGAACAAAGTAAATATCAAGTAAATAAAGTGTAATTAATGAACAAAAAAAGTATTAATTAACTAATTAATAATATAAGACTAGTTATTTATGCTTACAAAAATCCATTCACAAACCAAGCTCAAATGAATGACACCTCCCAATTAAGCACAAAAAAAGCCCAGTAAAACTGGGCTTGGTTTACATTAGGAATGTATGTTCTGTTTAATTAAATGAAACCGTAATAATATTCGAACATACGTTTTCAGATACACATAACTGATAGTCGTATGCAGGTAATGTTGCGTTACGAACGTAATCACGATAACGACCATTGTCTGATACGGTGCCTACTAGTTCACCATTTCGGTATAAGCTAAGTGACTCTGCACCCACTTCTTCCCAGTTTAACTCTACACGCATAGTATCAAGGCGTGACTTATTAGCGCGTTTTAGACTCAACTCAATTTCAACATCACTTACAACAACTGTTTGTGTGAATGTATCTGAGTTGTTTTCACTATCTGTTACAGTTAGTTCAACTTCATAACTACCTGATTCAGCGTAGGCATGAACAGGGTTTGCATCAGTTGAAGTTGCACCGTCACCAAAGTCCCAGCTCCACTGTGAAATATCATCATTTGCATCACGACTTGTATCTACAAATGTGGCTGTAAGGCCTTGCGTATCAACATCAAAACCAGCGCGAGGAGGTTGTGGGCTTACTTCACCAATAGCACTAAATGTAAGTGACCAACCATTTATTGTGCCGGTATCTGAGCCTGCAGTATCTTCAACATGAAGTGTCCAATCACCTGTTGCAACTTCCCCGTTAAATGCACTTGAAGTAAATGCTTTAACAATATCATCTTGACTACCGCCCTCATTGCTTTGCAGTGTCACTTCATTACCTTGCGCTGAAATAAGTGTAAGTACTAAATCACCTGACCAAGTATGCGAAATGTCTACATCAGCAGTGGTACCAAAAATAGTTAAATCATCGGCCACTGTTATGACAGAGCTTGCACCTTCCGAAGAATTATCTGGAATCGCAACACTTTCATCACTAATGTAAGTAAAGTCATTCAAACCAGCAGGTTGCAACATTAAGCTTACTGTTTGCTCTTTAACCTGCTCTTCTGTTGTAGCTGTTACAGTAAAGTCATAATTTCCCCACTGAGTTTCGCTATTAGTTGCCACTGTAAGTACAACTTCATCACCAGGACGAGCTGTGGTTGCGCTTAGTGATGCGTCAGTAAGATCAGCAGCCAAAGCTAGTGAAACATCGCCATCCCATTGTGCAATTGAACCAATCGTAAAGGTATAAGTGACTGTATCACCTACAGTCGCTTGCTGTGAAACAGGCGATACAGATAATTTAAACCCAGGGGTTGGATCAGCATCGATCAGTGCTTGGTTAACGTTTAGACGCGTACCTGCAACCGTTTTACCATTTAATGCTGCATTAGCATCACCACTAGACATAAGTAATTCTTTAAGCTCTAGTGTTGTTAAATCAGGATTAACTGAAAGTACAAGTGCAGCAGCACCGGCTACATGTGGCGTTGCCATTGATGTACCAGAATAACTTGCATAACCGCCACCAGGAATAGTTGATAAAATAGCACTACCTGGCGCGCCCATATCAACACTGGTTAAACCCCATTGTGAAAAACCAGACATGTTGTCGCGACTATCTGTGCTTGCAATAGATAGTACATTATCATTTTCATAATTAGATGGGTAATGAGGGTTTACATCGTTGTCTACCGCATCATTACCAGCAGCAGCTACAAATAAAATATCAGCTTCTTCACTGGCAGTAATCGCATCAGCAAGTGCTTGACTATAACCACCACCGCCCCAGCTATTGTTTAATACACGAAGGTTAACACCTGAGTTTTTAAGGCCTACCATGTAATCTATACATTTAATAGCGCCAGATGTAGAACCTGTACCATCTGCAGCTAAAAACTTACAACCTGCAATAGATACATCATGGTTTACACCTACAATTCCCACACCATTGTTACCACTGGCACCAATTGTACCTGATACGTGTGTACCGTGGCCTTCGTCATCCATTGGGTCGCCAGCATCGGTAATCGCGTTAATACCGTGCACGTCATCAACATAACCGTTACCATCATTATCGATACCATCGCCAGCAATTTCACCGCTATTTACCCACACATTCGCAGCTAAATCAGGATGACTATAATCTACACCGGTATCAATAACACCTACAACAACATCACGGCTACCAGTTGAAATTGACCATGCTTCTGGTGCATCAATATCTGCATCAGCAGTGCCACCAGTTTGGCCTTCATTATTTAAGCCCCATAAATCTTCAAAGCGAGGATCGTTTGGTGTTGCTGCAATGCTCACACGATAGTCAGGCTCAACATACTCAATGGCTTGATGAGATTTTAAGCGCTCAATAGCTTCTTTAGCACTCATTCCAGATACTTTAAATTTAGCAAGGCGACCAGAAAATAACGAGGTGAAGTTATCATCAACTTCATCGCTGTTTAAATCAGAGATCTTAGCTCTTACTAATGAGCGAGCTTGCTTACGCATTTCTGGCGAAGCATTCTTTTTGTATTTAACAATAATCGAGTCATTGCTCGCGGTAACTTTTTGAGTTGTACTATTAACATCAGGTAATTTAGCCGCAGCTAAACAAGGTAAAAGTGCGAGTGTAATAATAGATAATTTTGTTTTCATCATGTTATCCGTAATTAAGTTAACTTAGCTTTACTAAGTGGAAAATTTACGTCTAAGAATTTAAAAAATCACGTGGCAAGCATTTAGAAAACGGTTAAACAGCGACTAACTCAAGTAAAAAAACAAAATAAGGTACAAAATCATTATTTTTAACTAGAAATACAGTAGTAAAAACATTAAATACATCTATTTTAATGAGTGAAAATCATTATTTTTAACAGACCATTAACTCATTATTTTTTACTGGATTTTAGCGTGAATTTAATTTAAATCTCAAAAAACAATTCAACCATTTGAAATTAAATAAGTTTAAATACCATTAAAAAAGGTGATTCAAAATAAGTTCATTGAAGAATACAGTGATTGGGCAGTTATGAAGTAGGTAACGGTAAATTTACTTATTAAGCATAAAAAGCCTGAATCTACATTCATGATTAAAACCGCACCTTACGTTTAAGAACAAAAAAGTTAATCACACATTATCACAGCACGGCATGCTGTAACGAGAAGCACCTTATTAAAACTCAATAAATAATCAAGGTGTTTAATTTTGTATTTCAAGGAGAATAATAATGAAACTAAATAAGTCAATTCTGAGCTGTGCTATTGCAATCGCAATGGGATCAAGCTTTGCAGTTCACGCAAGCACAGCAGATAAAAATGTATCGACCTCACCATTAAGCGCACAAGTTTCAATCCAAAGCGATTCAAACTCAATTACCTTAGAGCAAGTACTGAATAATAATACCGCAGCGCTTAAGCAAGACGGTGACAGTAATACCATGATTATAGAAACTGTTGGTGAAAACAATACAAATGAAGTCACCCAATTACAGTTTGGCAATTACACTAAAGTAACAACCGTTGGCGATAATAACGAGCAAGTCTATTTCCAAGATGGCGTTGCAAATGGAGCGCTAACAGAGGTTACAGGCGATAATAACACTGTGTATGTGAGTCAAAGCGGTCAAGGCTTTTTGGTTAACAACGAAGCCATTAATATTATAACTGGCGATGATAACTACGTTGAAGTAGAGCAAGGCGCTGGTGGACACTGGTTCTACAACATGGATATGCGCGGTAACGCCAATGAAATTACTGCTTTTCAAAGCGGTGAGTGGAATGAAGCCGAAGTATCAATGCTAACCGGTGATGATAATTTAATATACCTTGGTCAAACAGGCTTCTGGAACACATTTAAAGTCACTTCGCTACAAGGCAATGATAACGAAATTGATGTTGTGCAGGAAGGTGACAGAAATGCGGTCGCTTTTAATAGTATTTCAGGTGATGTTAATGAAATACTAATTGAGCAAGAAGGCGATACGAATGCGGTTGCCTTCACTGATGTAGTCGGCAGTGAAAACACCATTGATATTGACCAAGAAGGTACTGATAACGTTGCCGATTCTGCGTTGTTCGAAGGTCAAGGTAATGAAGTTGAAATTACTCAAGTTGATACTGAGAACCTGGTTACAGCCGAGCTTATTGGTGACAATAATGAGTTAAAAGCAAACCAAAATGGTGCATCTAACGAAGCATACATGGGTGTATTAGGCTCAAATAACGAGTTTGATATTAACCAAATAGGAAACTTAAATTCAGCGCATTTAGCTAACTTTAATGGCTCAGACAATGACGTTAACTTAACTCAAGCCGGTGATGAGAATGCAATTTTAGTTCAGTCTTCTTACCCTAATATGGCATTAACGTCTAACAATAATGATATCGATATTAATCAAGCTGGTAATCAAAACGAGGCCATCGTTACTCTTGCTGGTATTTTAGACAGTAACTCAAACCAAATTGATATTGCTCAAAATGGCGACATCAACCTTGTGGATATGATGGTTGAAGGAAATGGTCATAGCATTGATATTTCGCAAGAAGGTATTGGAAACTGGGTTATTGGGACTGATGATTCAGCATTTTTACTCGGTGGTGAAAATGTAGCATTTAATGTTACTCAAACTGGTAATGATAATATTGTTGAAGGCGCTGTTATTGGTTTTAATAGCACTGTTTCTGTTACTCAATTGGGTGATGGCAACACAACAACAATTACACAAATGTAATTGATAAATGAGAGGGAGGTTAATTCTCCCTTTTTTCTTTATGATAAAAACAAAACACACCTACTTACTTGCCCTTTTACTCTTTTGTTCACCAGTGGTAACGGCTGCTGATGACCTAGAGATAGATGGTTTATTACTCGATCGTAGTATTAGTCGCTTTGGTCATCAGTTTTATTATGAATTTTCTAATTACTGGCGAGATCTCCCCTCTACCGCTGGGTTTAATATAGAGATTAAAGAAACCGTTATTCCAAAAGCAGGCACTAAATTAACCTTAATAATGAATAATCAAATTGTTTATGCAACATACTTAGGACGAAGACTAGAGCCACTTGATGAACGTGTAGAACAAGCTGTTTATACCGTTATAGACGCCATGGCGCGCTCCAATATGAAAGTCTCCTCTCCTGATATGGCATTAAATGGATGGTAATAATGAAAAAAATAGCATTAATAATAATAACAATTTTAAGCTTTTCGGTCTCCGCAACCGAAATTATTTACACCCCTATTAACCCAAGCTTTGGCGGCAATCCACTCAATGCCAATATGTTACTTAGTAAAGCACAAGCACAAAATAAACATAGAGCACCGGTTGTCGAAAAAGGATATGCAGAGCAATTTCAAGACTCGTTAGAGCGAACATATTTAAACCGTATGGTTAGAGAAATAACCGATATGGCCTTTGGCGAAAATATTGAAGACAGTATTTTTAACCAAGATTCAATATTTATGAGTGGCGATTACCAAATAGAAGTAATCACCAGCACAACCGACACAATCACTGTAAAAATAACAAACATAATTGATGACTCTGTGGTGATCATTGAAGTTCCGAGGTTTGGATAATGTATAAATTTATAATAATAACAATCGCTCTATGCCTTAGTGGCTGCTCGACTATGGGTAACTTAATTCCACCCTCAAAACAAAGTGCGGTAGCGTTAGAGCCAACAGATGTTTTTTCTGATTTAAAAAGTTTACCGAAACCTGCAGGAAGTATTCCTGTTTCTGTATACTCGTTTCGCGATCAAACCGGCCAATATAAACCACAAACCAATGTTAGCTCGTTTTCTACGGCAGTCACTCAAGGTGCAAACTCTATTCTAGTGCAAGCATTACATGAGTCTGACTGGTTTACGCCGGTTGAACGTGAGGGTTTGCAAAATATTTTGACTGAGCGAAAAATTATTAGGGCGGCACAGGCAACTAATCCTAGTCAAGGCGAGCTACCGCCATTAACCACCGCTAAAATTATTTTAGAAGGTGGCATCATTAGCTACGATACCAATGTAAAAACTGGCGGATTAGGAATGGAATACTTTGGTATTGGTGCCTCAGAGCTATATCGTGAAGATGCAATCTCAATTTATTTGCGTGCAGTTGATGTAAGAACTGGCCAAGTACTATTGTCAGTAGCCACTAGCAAAAAAGTATTGAGCCAAGAAATGCGGGCAGGTTTTTTTAGATATGTGAGTTATAAACGTTTAGCCGAAGCCGAAGCAGGGTTTAGTGATAACGAGCCTATGAGTATTTGCGTAACACAAGCCATAGAAAAAGCGCTTACTGATTTAATTACTAAAGGGATAGACCGAGGCCTTTGGGCTAAAAAACAAGCTTAAAAATAAAAGGCTATACATATAGCCTTTTTATTTAACTTTCTAATGGAAGTAATACCGAAATATAGCGCTGCGCCCAATTTGCAAGCTCTATACGATTACGCGATTGAGTCTTTTTAAACGCACTATAAAGATGGGTTTTCACTGTATGATCACTAATATTGAGTTTATTCGCTATTTTATCGTTACTCGCACCTTGAGCAATTAAATGAATCACTGTCTTTTCACGCTTGGTTAGGTTTTCGTAATCCGCTTTACTGAGAACTATGTCGTCGTGCAATAAATTATTAGATGAAGCTGCATTTAATATCTCTTTGAACGCACCTGAAATCACTTTACGAGTAAACCATAGTTCACCAGCTGTTACTCTTACAAGCGCTTTAAAAATATCCTCTGCAACATCTGAGCTATAAAAAACACCATTAAAGTGATTCAATAATAAGTTTTTCTCACATACAGCATTTGGCTCAACGTTAAATAAAATCACCTTATGTTGCTTAGCTAAACAAATTAATTCGGCAGGAAGCAATGAATGCCAATCTTTATCAGCGCCATCAATGAGGAACAACTCAACATTGTCACGTTGCCCAGCTTTAGGAAGCGCGTCATCCATTTTAATATCATTAAATAACGCGTTTAAAGTACTTAAAACAGTAGTGTAGCTAGCTGCATAAGCAGAAGATTTAAACGTTGTTTTAATAAAAGCAAATTTCTTATTTAACATAAATTTCATCCTTGAAACGTTTATGTCACATTACCTAAATCAGCTACAAAATACAATGCTCTTTTGGTATAAGATTAGCAGAGTGAATCCCTATAAAGCAGTTAAGGCAAATTAACTTTTAGTGAGCATATAAAAGCGCAATGTTACACCGTTAGTCCAACCAAATCCTTGTTGTACTTGATATTCCCCCCCGCTGGCTTTTTTTTGCGGTGTGCATACGTTATATTTTTCGAGCAAGCATTTATTTTCAATAAAATCTTGTTCTACCATTGTTAGCCAGTTTTTCATTATGCGTGTAGCTAATTGTTCAATACCATAATTACGCAAGCCTTTTACCGCAAACCATTGTAATGGAGCCCAGCCATTCGGGCTGTCCCATTGCTGTGGAGTATCAACAACCGTTGTTACAATGCCGCCTGCTTTTAAAAACTGCTCGCTCAATACGTTTGCAACCATCTCAGCTTGCTGTTGCGAGGCTAAATTAACAAAAAGAGGAGTACTTGCCGCTGCACTTAAAATGGCAGACGGCTTAGATAGCTTATGATTATAATCAACAAAAAAGCTCTGTTCACTACTCCAAAGATATTGATTAATAAGCGACTTTCTTTTTACAGCATAGCCGCTATACGTTTGTGATTGTTGCTCATTGCCAAGCAATTTAAAACATTCACTAAGCTGATTTTCTAAATTGTACAGTAGGCAATTTAGATCTATAGGTACAATATCTGTCGTTTGAATTGAGCTTAGTAAGTTTGACTCGGCTAACCAGCGCGAGCTAAAGTCCCACCCAGATTCGCACGCAGCACGAATATTACGATAAAACTCAGGTTTTTTATCATCACTAAACCCTGATGCAAGCGCTAAGTCTTCTCTTAATGACTCTGCGCGAGGAGCCGCCTCATCATCCCAATAGCGATTTAATACCCCACCACATGGCATTGTTACCACGCGTTTTACACTTGTTTGCGCATCACTGAGTGTATCTACTCCTTGCATCCAAAATGCGTGCTCTTTTATTAAAGCTTCAACACACAATTTAAGCCAAGCTAAATTATGTGTTTTACTGTGAGTGTGCTGCCATAAAAGCTCAACCATCAGCGCTAAAATAGGCGGTTGTGAACGCGATAAATAATAACTGCGGTTACCATTTGGAATGCAGCCGTAATCGTTAATTAAGTCTATGAAGTTTTGTAGCATATCTTCTACTACATCACTTTTATCTGCATCAATTAAACCCAGCGCAGTAAAGTAACTATCCCAATAATAAATTTCTTGAAAACGTCCACCAGGTACAATGTAGCTGTGCTTTAAAGCGAGTAAAGAATTAGCTTTTGGTGTATCGGCTTCACGTCGAAGGCCGTTCCACAGTGAGTTTATGTAGCCTTTTACACTTGTGGTATTTGCAGCCCCTTTCATTGTTAATAAAGGCGTTGTTATAAAATGCGCATCAACAAAGTCTCTTAATTGAGTTTTATCAAGGGGTGCTATTTTCTCATACTGTTTACAGGCACTTTGCCAATCAACACGCGCGGTTGCATCAGCAAACGTTTTACAGTCGCTAAATATATGCTGTGTTTGTACATCTTTAAATAATTGGCTATTAAAAAAACTCATAACTGTCCTAATCTATTAACTATTGACTGCGTGTTGTGAAATGGCATGGGTGCGTTTTTTAAAAATAATCACGCTAATAAAAATTAAACTAATGGGCACGAGTGAAAGATAAAAAGCATGTTGGCCACTAAAGTGCTCAAATACATACCCGGTTATCACCGACCCTGTGGTGCCACCAAGTGCTGAAAACACAACGATTAACCCTGTCATTGCAGCATGTTGATGCTTTTGTAGCGCACTGAGCATTACTGAGTTGAGTACCGGATAAATGGGCGCCATAAAAAAGCCAATTAATGGCAAAACAAACGCCGCCAAAGGCGCATCAAATAAACTATGTACTTTGTTTTTAGGTAAGTTTTCCGTTAGTGGTAAGGTAATAATAATCAACGCAGCCATAGCAACTAAACAACAGCTAAGTACAACAAACCAATGAATATGCTTTAATACTTGGCCCGCCACTAAGCGCCCTAAAGCAAGAGCTGCGGCAAAAATACTCGCTAGTTGAATACTAATGGCTACTGGTAATTGCAAAACTTGATTATTAAATGTAGGCAACCAAGTCCCTACCCCTTGCTCGATTAACACATACAAAAATGCACTAATAATAAAAATCAGCACTAACGGTTGATAGGTAAGTTTGAGCATAGCAATAAAGTCATTCCAACCCGAGTTGCTTTTTTGACCTTTAATAGCAGGTTTTATTGGTGCTATCACGACACTGACAATCACCAAAAGCGTAAGCGCTGCTAATACGTAATAAACATTCAACCACGCATTGCTATCAACAGGGTCTATAAATGCGGTGAATATCCAATAGCCACTTAATACACCCACCATAAAAATTCCTTCTATCGTGTTCAGTAATGAAGAGTGACTATTTGCATCCTCTGTCACTTGGCCAATAATTGAATAAACCGATACCTTAACGACCGCAAAACCACAACCCACAGCAGCAAATAACACTTTAAACATGTAAAATTCACTTATTACAGCCGTACTCAAACACGCTATAGCGACAACTATCAGTGCTCGCAGCATTGCAAGCTTGTAGCCTAAACGCGGTATAAATGAAGCAACAACAAATGACATTATTGCAATTGATAAGTCTTTAAACCCCTCTAAAACCGACGCTTCTGTTTTGCTTACTCCTAATGTGTTTATAGCCTGCAAAATAACAGTGCCTACGCTATTTAATAATATTGCGAAAATAAAATAGCTTGCAGCAATTGCCAGTGTGATTTTTATTTTACTCATTGCGTGCCTCGTTTATAGCGACATACGCCATAACGTTTATAAAGCAAATTACCCATAGCTGGTAAATTACCCTGTGTGTTAGTCAGTGAATCCTGAGTTTAGAGTAGAATAAATACCATTGCAATCGTTTGCATTTTAAATTTAACAATTAATATACATGCATACTAAGTTAACGTTTGCTTGACTGGCGAGTAATTAATTCTATATCAATAACTTGTGATTCGACTTTTTCACCTGAAAACTGTTGTATTAACTTTTTAACTAACAAAGTCGCAGCAAATTGGGTGTTTTGTTTAATTGTAGAAAGTGAAGGATGGCTAATATCAGCCATGGCAATGTCATCAAATCCAACCAGTGCCACATCGTTGGGAATACTCACGTAGCGCTCTTTCAGCGCTTTCATCGCCCCCAGTGCAACCATGTCACTACAGGCCATAATCGCGTCAAAATACAACCCTTTTTCACGTAATAACTGATTAATTGCTTGATACGCAGAGCGACTGGTAATATCAATGGATATAACATGCTGCTCAAGTTTATGGGTAGAAAGTGCAGCAGCGTAACCACGATGCCTTTCACTAATTTCACCATGCTCAGGATCGCCTAAAAATAAAATATTTTTAGCACCGTGTTCTATTAAATGAGCGGTCGCTTGCATTCCTCCTAAGTAGTTATCGCTGCCGACAATAGGATAGTTGCTTTGCGTTTTTGGATCTCCCCATACCACTAAAGGAATACCTGCATCGGCAGCCGCTTCTATATTAGTTTGGTTTTTTCCTTGCCCTACAACAATAATACCATCTGCTCGGCGGCCATTAATAAAATAATTAGCCCAGTCATCTTGCGCCATAATAGAGTTAGATAACAACAACTCTAAACCTTGTTGATTAAGCGCAAGGTTAATTTCGCTCACTACCTTGAGTAAAAATGGATCGCTGATTGATTGCTCGGTTTGCTCATCAAGATTAATAATAACAGCAACAACATTGGTCTTTTGCGTACGCAAACGGCTAGCCGCCGTGTTAAGGCTAAAGTTATGTTTTTTTGCAAGCTGCTGAAGCTTGTCGCGGGTTTCTTGTTTAATGAGCGGGTTATTATTCAGCGCGCGCGAAACCGTTGAGGTAGACACCCCAGCAAGCTTTGCTAAATCAGCTAATTTAATTTTTTTATTATTCATAAAACCCTAAACGCTCCACTGCGGCTGGTGCTATATCTAACTTACTGACAATATAGCATTATTATTTTTTACTGGCTTGCCCATTAACTTAAAAATTACGCTCTTGTGTAATTACGCTCAATAAAACAACAGCCCTTATTAATAAATAATTTACAAATAAATATTGCAAACGTTTGCATTTATCTCTAGAGTTTCAATTTATACAGCCTGTTTACATTAAAATTTGATCAATCTCGCTGTAATACACACTGTTTAACACACAAAAAACGGGATCTCACACATGAAATTCAATAAAGCAAAAAGCATGCTAGCCTGTGCAATTACTTTAGCCCTAAGCACACACGCTGCCCATGCAGCAGAACAAGCAAAAGAAAAAAAAGTTGAGCGAATTGTCGTTTCTGGTACACCCGCAGGTGTTGGGATCAGAAAAATTGATGCCAGCTACGCTGTAACAAATATTGATTCATCACAAATTATAAAATTATCACCTAAAAGTACTGCTGACTTATTTAAAGCCGTTCCCGGTGTGTGGGTTGAAAGCTCTGGCGGTGAGTCTGGTGCCAACGTATTTGTGCGTGGGTTTCCAGGAGGTGGTGATGCGCCATTTTTAACACTCAGTATTGAAGGCTCGCCAGTTTACCCTGCGCCTACTCTTTCATTTTTAGAAAACTCATCGTTATTTAGAATCGATGAAACAATTGAAACAATGGAAGCACTGCGTGGTGGTCCTAATCCTGTGCTATCCAATGGTCAGCCTGGTTTAACAACCAACTTTAGATTAAAACGTGGCAGTGAAGATACTCAAGGCTTATTTAAATACACTACCTCAGACTACGACTTACAACGGGTTGATGCTGTAGTAAGTGGTGAAATCACCGACGACCTATATTTTATGGTAGGCGGCTATGTTAAAAGCTCACCGGGTATTCGTGATGCAGGCTTTACTTCTGAAAAAGGCAGCCAATTTACAATTAACATAACTAAAGAGTTAGACAATGGCGAGCTTAACTTTTATACCCGTCAAACAGACGATCATGGCGCATGGTACTTACCAACACCACTCAATGTTAATGGCATTGATGCTGAATATACCCAACTTGGCACACTTAACCGTCAAGCGACGATTTTTACCGGCCCAAATGCGCAAGCACACGACATTGACCTAGGTGATGGCCGAGGATGGGATGGCCATGTATCCGGCGGTAGTATTAAACTTGAATTTGATAATGGCTGGCAGTTTATTGATCGTTTTAACATTACCAAAGGCGATGCCAATACATTTGGCTTAGTACCCAATGGCTCAGCAACGACGGTTGGTGAAGTGGCCGACAATGGCCAAACTGCATTTGGTGCGGTAACTGACACCGAATACGCTAGTGACACTGCGATTCAGCAACTGGGTCGCTGGGTAGTATTAAAAGAAATAAGCTCGTTTACTAACGACTTAGCTTTTTCAAAACAATTTGGTGACGTATCAGCCACTTTTGGTTATTACACAGCAAGCACATCTGCGAGCGATTGGTGGAGCTTAGGTAATACGGCGTATCATGTGCTGGAAGCAGGTGGTGAATTATTAAATGGTATAGAATGTAACCAAAACACTGACGGTTGTGGTTTTAATTACGATATTAGCTCAACAGGCGATGCACGCACCAATGCCCTTTACTTTACAAGCCAATATAAATTTGCAGATGCATTTACGCTTGATTTAGGTGTACGTAAAGAAAACCATGATGTGCAGTACAGTGTTGATGAAGACCTTGACGGTATTATCACTAAAGCCGTTGATTACGATGAAAGTAAAACCTCATGGACAACCGGTTTAAACTATTCAATTAATGACGACATGGGCGTGTTTGCACGTGTTAACCGTGGTTATAAAATGCCATACTTTGATGACTTTAGAGATAACTTTGGCGCATACCAAGGGGGTGAAAAACTGATTAAAGAAGTAACGCAGGGTGAACTAGGCTACAAGCTTATTTCAGACTCTACCGACTTCTACGCCACCTTTTTTGTCAATGAAGTAAAAGGCGATACCTTTGTAAGTCGCCCGGGTGTGCCGGCTGAAATTTTAACCAACGAAGCGTATGGTGTTGAACTTGATTACAACTTTAATCATGAATCTGGCTTTTCTGTTAATTTAAATACCACATTACAACAAACCGAAATCACTGAAAGTCCGGAAAATAAAGGCAATGAAGCACAGCGCCAGCCTAAATGGCAAGTACGTGTAACACCAAGCTATGACTTTGAAGTAGACGGCATGTACGCCACACTCTATGGTACTTTGTCAGCAGTAGATGACCGCTTTGGTAATAACGAAAACACCGTAACACTTGATGGCTACGAAAAAGTAGACTTAGGTTTAATTATTGAACCAATGGAAGGCATTAAACTGCAATTAGCCATAGATAACCTAACCGACGAGCAAGGTATCACTGAAGGCGACCCGCGCAATGCCGACGCCCCCAATGGCCGTTACATTATGCCACGTACAACACGCTTAAGTGTTAGTTACGCATTTTAATACACTCCCTAAGTAATAAATTAAAGTCGCGGTGATTAATATACTGCGGCTTTTTTTATTATAGGTGTCAACCTATTAGCAAGCTCTTTATGCGCACTAACGGGTAAGTGTATGCCCTCTTTATTGCAAGATTGTATCAGCGGATAACAATCTAAAAACACACATGCGTGACGATCAGCGACAGCTTTGAACTCAATGGATAATTGTTCAGCTTTTATACCTGCACCTGCGTAAATACTTTTATAACTTCCCACTTCATGAACCGTGGGCGGGCTTATAATGATAATCTTTGGTATTGTTTTACAATGATAAAAGGCTTTAATGGCTAAAATCAACTCCTCAAGCGCTTTGCTAATATCGATAGCAGACAGTGCAAAACGGGCTTTTAAATCATTGGTGCCAAGCGCAATAATAACAACATCAACGGTGTGCACTTCAAGGTAAGGTTTTAAATACTTTACGCCTGATTTATCGCCGCTAAATGGCGGGTTATTCACTAAGGTACGATTAGGCTGCCCAGCTTCAATAACGAGGTGCCCTGTACCCAACAGCTCTGCCAATATGCCCGGCCAGCGTTCATGCGCAGGCAGCCGCTTTCCATCAACGGGTGATGTACCAAAGGTATTGGAGTCGCCAAAACAAAGAATATTCATGTTTAAAACGGATTCAATGTATAGCCTTGTTGCTGTAACTGGGCGTGGGCTGTCATCGCTGAAAGCGCCATTTTCACCCCAGGTATAAGCTGATCTGCTGCTACCTTCATATGCATTGCCGACTGCCCGCATAAATATACCTGCGTGTTATTAGCAAGCAGCTGTTTAATTAAAGATTCGGTTTTGTTATCAACATCAAATCGTGCTTTATACACGCTGTTTTGAAGTACATCAACGCTGGCTCCACCGTGTACCACCAGCGCAAGCTGAATATTTTCTGGTTTTACGCCGTGAGCCACATGCATATTAATAAATCGCGCTAACGAATTAATATGATTATTTTGCACGCCCTTTTCAGCGCCTTTACCTACATCAAAAGCTATCTTGAACTGTGCTTGGTTTAAATCAGACACATGCTCGGGCACATTATAAAAATAACCATAGTCTTTAATAACAGGCGCAGGCTCTGCAGCAAGAGTACTAAAGCTAGCCAAAAGTAAGCTTGAGCCAATAAGTAACGTTTTCATACATCATCCTTTTTACTTTTTGTTTAGCCTAACGCTATTTAACGTGATTAACTAGCCTGAACATGTGAATGTGCTTTGAAAGTCATTCCTAAATAATTAAAGGTATGTTTAAACATATCGATAAATGCGTCTGGCGCAGAGGGAGATGCAGCATTAGACAACAGTGAAAACTGTTTTTGACGTAAAGTTCTAAGCTTCGGTTTTAACGCCTCATCATCCATGTAATCTGTGATCCTATCTATAAATGCTTTCATTTTTGGCGTGGTGTTATACCAGTACACAGGCGATGCGAACACCCAATGTTCGTAACGAAGTAACACTTCAAACAAATTATAAAAATCATCATTGTGATACTGCTTATCGTAGCGATAAGGTGAAATAACATAATCATCTAAGCAAAAAATAATGCTGCTTTGTTGCTTACTATAGGCATTAACTTGCGCGGTAGTGTTGCCATTTTTACGTCCACTTGAATATATGATTGCGATATTGTGTGCTGATTTTTCTTGCATTGGGCTAGCTCCTTTTCTTATGATAGAGCAAAGCTTAAAACCTCAAGTTAAGTTCAGGTCAATAAGAAATAATTTAATTTTTAAAAGGAATTAAAGTGATGGCGGTACAAAAAAAGCTTACTGAAGCCAACTTAACGGTTGGGTTTGTCGCTAAACGCAGTGGCGTTAAGGTATCTACACTGCACTTTTACGAAAATAAAGGGCTAATACGCAGTTGGCGAAACAGTGGCAATCAACGGCGTTTTAAACCAGATGTACTAAGGCGAGTAGCAGTTATAAAAGCAGCACAAGCGATGGGGATCACGCTCGAAGAAATTAAACAAACTCTGGCAACGTTACCAGAGCAGCGTACACCAACACAAAAAGACTGGTCTGCACTCTCAAAACAATGGCAAAAGAAACTTGATGAGCGTATTGCTTATATGCAACGTTTACGTGAACGGGTTGATGGCTGTATTGGCTGTGGGTGTTTATCAATGAGTAAGTGCCCTATTTATAACAAAGACGACCACTTAGGTGAAACCCAAAGTGGTGCCATTTTGTTAGAGCGAGATTAAGGCTTATAAAACCTTAATCTAGACCATTTAAGCCTTCTCGGGCAGCGCGATATAATGCCCCTAGAGTTGAGTCAAATACCGATTTAATAAAACTGTAAGTCAGCTCTACGGCTTTACTAATAACTTTGCCAGCAAACACTAGCATGTGGCCGAGTAAACCTAAGGTTTGCGTTGCAAATGAGGCTGACGCTTTGGCTATTTTATCAAGCGTTCGCGCGAGCATATCGTAAAAAGTTAAGCCTGTACCTATGGCTGCTTGTGCCGCAACAGCACTGTAGTAACCCGAATCTTTTAATAAGGTAACTAACGCAGCGCCCAGTTTATCTGCCCAGTGTGAACTAAATGAAGCTTGGTTTCTGTCTTCAAACTTTAAGCGTACTGGCGTGCTTAAAAAGTGGTTTGCTTTTACAGTTAAATTGCCCCAATCATTACTGTTTGCAGTATTAACATAGCCTGGCGTACCACTTAACTTGTGTGCTGCGCCTTTAAGGCCCTGACCATTATCAAGACGAATTTCTTGGCCATTGTAGGGCGCATGTGAAAATGGCCACAAAGGCACTTTTGTAACCGGATCAGCACCGTGTGTACAGCGGTATATTTTATCAATACGAGAAGTAGCAGCGCGTGAAAAGTTATCAAGCCCCACTCTTGGCGAGCCAAATGTATATAATTTAACGGGTAACGAATACTCTGCTTTTATCCAATCAGCAGAAAGCGTAGCCAGTGCCCCACCTAAACTGTGGCCAACAATATGAACACAGCCGGTTATTTTGTCTCGAATGTTAGCCGCGACGAATTCTTGTAGTGCAGGTTTCATACTATAAAAGGTTTTATTAAACCCAGCATGTACCATACTGCCGTTAGAGCCACCGCTTAACCCAAAATGTGCATCTGTTAGGCCATCTCTAAGAGAAGCCGTCCCACGAATAGTGATTACTGAATCACCTTGAAATGAATTTTTACCGTGTGCAACAAGGCCAAACCCAGTACTTAAACCAAATAAATGAGAGAAAAACCCGCCTGACACACCTTGTATGGATCTATTATTGATAGAAAAATCAAACTGATCTCGCAAGGATGCATGCAATAGCCCATTTAATAGTTTTGTATTTTTTAATTCTTTAGCATCATAAGCAAGTGAAGCTAATTGGACTGCCTGAGTAGGTGTTAACGTATTCATTTTAAATCCTTTTATTGGTTTTAAACGTTAGAGCTTGCAGGTGGTAAAAACTGCAAATGTATGCTGCTTATTATCTTTAGCAGCTATATCAAATGTTTCTGGCTCATTTGCGATATCACAAACCAAATTACTTAAGTATTTGGTTAGCGTATCTTTATGCTCATAAGGAAATAGCCTAACAGCCCAAATAGTAACTTCCTTTGCATTCTCATCTAATGTGTATATGTGTTGTATAACAGATTCGTTGTCGAACATGTTTGATGGCTTTGATGTTTTGATAACTTTTTTAGGGAAAGAGAAACGACCATCACTACTTGTTGTTACTTCATCAATATATTCATCGCCATAATTTAGTCTACGAAATACCTTTTTACCAGCAACAGGTTGCTCGTCAAAAAGCAAACGCCCTTCAACTGGAGCTGATAACACAAAATCTTCCTTACTAAAAAAACCAAACATATTTGCAAAAACCTGTGTTGTAGTAAATAAAATTAGAATAGCCACAACTACAATGAGTAATGGCAACTTAAACCGCTCCATCAAAAATATAATCTCCAATAAATCAAATGCATGCACCATATACCGTAAAGAAGTTCTCTGGCGCTTCTTCTATAGGTATGTCGTATGTTTGTGGGTCTTTGGCAATATCACACTCTAAGTCAGCGAGTAAGCTTTTTAGGGTATCACTCCCATCGTGCATAGACACGGTTATGTACCAAAGAACAACGCCCTCAGGCGTACCATTTTCTAAATAAACATGTTGAACCAGTGATTCATTATCAAACATGTTTGCAGGCTTACTCGTTTTTATAGATTTTTCTGTGAAGGTAAAAAAACCATTATCATCGGTTATTGCTTCATCTTTATATTCATCACCATAAGTAAGCGCACGTACAACCTTAGCATTTGCAACAGGCTGCCCTTTATCTAATAATTGCCCCTTCATCGGAGCCGATAAAACAAAATCCTGCTTATTAAAAAAACCAAATATATCTGCATAAGCCTGTGTTGTAGTAAAAATAATAGCAATAGATATAATTACCAAAATGTGAGCTTTAAAACGTGATAACAAAATATACAAGCTCCCAACTATTAAACTCAAAATACACGTGTCGTATTGCTATTTAATGACGTTTTAAACTCTTAACTATCAGCGTTAATGACATTGCCATTTCAACTAAAATTTATTCTAATTGGGTACAAAGCGCACTGCAAGCATTTAGAGCAAAAAACAAGCAATAAATCTTTCCCTAAAAAAACACTTCATAAACCAGCTTACATATAATGCTAAACCCAAGTCCCATCATTAATATATAGCCATATAAAATAGCAATAGCGCCACCCGATGCATCCCCTATTTTGTCTATTTCAATACATGAAGAGCACACTATAAAAAAAATAAAAAAGTTAGCAATTAAGCCTAATATATAAGCTTCGCCAAATAGTGGGGAAATACCGACTAATATAGCGCTTAGCATAATAAGTATGCCTGAAAGCGCCTCCTTTAAAGAAAACTTGTACTCAATAATTTTGAGCACTAAGGTCACGACCATTAATGCTAAAAAATAAACCGTAGGCTTAAACTGGCTATACAAATAATCCACACTAAACATTTGGCTAATCGTCAATGAGGGCTCTTTAGCTGGGCTTAAATCTTCTGTTATCGCGCTTGAAGCGTCATCGGTAAAAAAATACGCAGCCGCAACAATTATTAACTTTATTATTCCAAAAAAGATAAAACTGGCGACCATAAAGCCTATTGAATCATCTCTGGTCAATCGCTTGTTTGCCTTACTTTCTACAATTTTAGCTAGCAATACACCCAACAAGCACACACTACCTAAATAAAGCAGCGCGACCCAAAACTGATCAAGGTAAAAAACCGATAAGCCAGGGGCGATAAATAAAAACATTGAATCTTCATTATCTAACGAGTTTTTTGGCTCAACGCTATATTTTGACTGTTTAAAAAGTGCTAAATAAACAAATAATGGCTGTAAAAACAGCATTAAAATGCAGGTGTTTATAAGAGTCATTTATCATCCTTGATTACAGCCAACACACTACGCCGAGAGTATTGGCAATTTCGAAACTAATTAAAGGTTTATTTTTTGCAGGTAGGTTTTAAGCTTTAATAAGCCCGACTCAAGCTCAAACTTTTGTATTTTAGGGTTTTTAAACTTAAACCCGTTTGATATGTGAGTATTAATCATCGTCGCCATGCCTTCAAAACCCGCAGGCGCAGTTGCGACTAAATCGCTCAATAATGGTTGAATAAGCTCTTGATGCTCTTCAATTTTAGTTGGATCCTCGTAAATATCGTATACAAGGTTGGTTAATGTGTGTTGGTGTTGTTGTTCCATAATAATTCTATAGCGCCTTAACTTTGGCGTTTATAGCTCCTTTTTGTATTTGTTTTTATTCAATGATTTATTCTTAATCAAAATTTCTTTTTTAGCTAACTCTAACAAATCAACAGCTCGTTCTTTATCATAAGCTAAAGGGCTGTGGTCAATAACATATTGTGCATGCTCATTTACTGCAAGCCAATTCTGCTGCGATTCATATAAGTTTGCTAACTTAAAGTGCGCAGCCGCAACTAACGAATTTGGCAATTCTGCATCTAATGCTAAAAATTCTTTGTAAAGGGAAATAGCATAATTAATATCTTGCTCCACAAACATACCACTGCCATATAACCAAGCTAAAGTTGAATAAGCTTTTGGCTCTTTTGCCGCAACCCGCTTTTTGGCCTCCTCTAATAATCGAGTTCCATCTCCATTATGGAGGCTTAGTGTAACCAGTGCCTTCCAGTATCCCATTTCATAAGCTTTTTCACACCACTCTTCAAGATACTCAGGCGCGTTAATTAAGCTTTTATGGCACTGCTCTGCGGCAGCTAATACAGTCAAATCTGGAGCATTTATATCTATTGAATTATCCCATCGAGGGCCAGCGGCATTACTAATTAAGTTAAAAGTAAACAGTGAACTAATTAATAAATACTTTGTCACATGACTTCCAAGTGAAAAGCTATATACGCGTGAAAAACTCACAAATTACTTTCTTTCAAGGATGTTTCAGCCTCATCTCGCCATCTCTGTGCAAGCTCCCTACGACCCTCTCTTTTTGCATTATCAATTACATATTGAGTATGAGTTATTACTTCATCCCACATACTCAGCTTTCTATAAATTGTGGCTAACTCAAAATGTGTAGAAGTTTTAAGTGTAATTGCTTGGTTATTTTCTTGTTCTAGATAAAGCTTATATAAGCGTGAAGCTTCACTTAAATCTTTTTTAACTAAACGGCCGCTCTGGTATAACCAAGCTAATGTGTTAATAGCATTAGCTTCACCTTGTTCAATTCGAGTATTTAATTCATTCAAATAACGAGAACCATCCCCAGTATACATACCAATATAATACAAGGACTCTAAGTGACCCATTTCGTAAGCTTTTTCACACCATTCTTCCAATTTGTTAGGTGCATGCATATAGCTTTTTTCGCATTGCTTAGCTGCAGTTTCAACGGTTAAGTTCGGATCATTAATATCAATATTCGGAAACATAGATGCTTTAACATCCGTAAAAGTAAAAAAACTAATTGCTAACACAAGTGTCACTAGTGGTTTTACCATTGGAATGATCCATCATTATTAATACGCTTTTCTGGAAGGTGGACTTGAAATGATTTAACCGTACTTTCATACGGAAAGCCCTCTTTGTAAAAGTATTGTCCTTTCAAAGTCTCTTGTTGGCTAGACATCCCCTTACACGGCCTGTCGCTGTAACAAGATAAGCCACCAATAAAATCAATAAAACGAACATTTTGAATACCGTGCTCTTTAATTAAAGAATCAATACCTATTTGATACTTTAAATTCTTAACTGCGTGCCATCGACTCATAAAAGCAACAATTTTATTCTGCTTAGATCTCTTGAGGATTGTAGCTAAATTGTGAGCCCAAAGATCGTTTCTAAATGTATGCGCGTCAAAACATTCTCCAGTCACGGCTTTTGTCGATGGGCATACACTATCCATTACTTCCATGGTTTCTACAGAAACATCCAATGCAACTATCTTCATTCCTGCATTGCGAGCCGCCTTTACCAGCTCACCATAGGCTTGAGGAGTAAAATCACCATGTGTCCAATATTTATCAAAATATTGCTGTATTATGTTAAAGCCTTTACCTGTTCGTTGATAAAGTTCAATTTTTTCCTGCATCGAGCTAGGCAGCATTTCTATAGCAAAATGTGTAAAACCCGCAGCCTTTAACTGCCTAATAGCTTTTATAGCCTCATATTTATAGCCAGCAGCACTATGGCTCGATTCGCCTAGCATAACTAAACGCGCATTACCGGCCATTGTTCTGTAATTTACATCCATGTTTATTTTATTCATTTTATTTCCATATAAGCTTATTTAACTTTTATAATTACTGGATAGCACTATTCACACCAACCTACGTTAGTGCTTACTTTTTCCACATTACTTTTATTTTCAGTTAGCCATGTATCAATAACTAATGAAGGTTTAAATTCAGAGCCTGTGCCTGGCCAATAGTATGTTCCCTTTTCATCTAAACAAAGTGCTACATAAATTGAAGCAGAGTTAAAAACAATATCTTCACCTTTCTCCACAAACATCTCATAGCTTAGCTTTTTATGAGATTTACCTTTGTATGTTGCTAGCACTTCAGCAGAGTAAACGTGTTTTTCAGATTCATCCTCATCCTGGAAAATTTCAACATTTGTGATTTTGACTTTAGCCAAATAATGCACATTTTTAATTGCTTCTTTAAAGCCTTTCAATTCCAAAAGTTCAGCACTTTTGGCATAAACAATATGAGTTGAAGCAAATAAAACAAAAAGAATGACAAGTATTTTTTTTATCATGCTTCACTCCCAGCAACAGATGCTTTTTGAGTATAAATAGGTAAACTTGCTGATGAAGGGTCAAAATTAGCAGGCACTACAAAATCATCCCACAATTCTTTTTTATACTTTGCAACATTAACACTGTTACTTTGATTACCTCCAAGCATATATAAGTAATTTCCATCAGCACTTTGACCTACGACAAAAGCAACATGACCTCCTCCCTTTCGAGATTTGATGCCTATAGCACCGAAAACTGGCTTAGCAAGAGGCTTGCCAAAACTCGCCCATTCTTTTGCTCTAAAAGCATTTTTAACAGGCTCCATATTATTCTGCAGCATAACCCAAGCAACAAAAGAGCCGCACCATGCATTTTGACCACCGCTATCATCACTACCCCAGAATTTTGATGCTTTAAAGTATTCCAAAATTTGTGGATTTGCTTTTATACCCGGAATTTCAGCCTCACCAACCTCTGCGATAGCCGTTTTCATCCAAAATGCATTTGATGCAGGCATTTTTAGTGCAGTAGTTACACTGCTAATTGCAGCCTGACTTATTAATTTTTCATTGATTTTTCGATGAGTACGTCCATTAGGATCTATTTTCCCATCAGGACGAACCATGTTTAATACTTTACTTTGAAATAATTTAATGGCGGCAATCGTTTTTGAGCTCTCTGGGCGAGGGTTTAAGCGACCATCCACAATTAAAGCCTGTGTAGGCGGGATAAGTTTTAGTAATTTATTCAACGCGGTTTGTACAGTCTTCACATCGTTTAAACTATTAGTGCCGCCCAATCCAACAGATTGAGTTATTCTTATTGATGACATTTTTAAATCCTTTTTAATATTATTTTTTTACGTGATTGAGTATCTCTAGCATCCACTCATCAAAGCCATTTCATATTTTATTGATAAGACAAGGCCTGACTCCACTAGTTTTCTTTTGGCTTAAAATTACAAGTTCAGATTTAACTAATTTACAAAAACATTCACTCCAATTATTGCATTTTAAATCACTTTAAAATTAATGACCTACAATAAAATCTCTCTAAAAAATTTTAAAAGATGTAATTTAACTACATCATCAGTTATCTGGATAGATTGTGGCCTAGATGAGAGGATATATGAGCTTCTGGCTTTATTTCTAATATTAAAGCCTCCTTTTTCATAGGTGCCTGCATTTGAGCTACGACTAATTAGAATTTCTTCATTTTTAAAGACTTTGGAAACCGCGTGTTGATTTTTTGGTAAACCACCATCTGTTGGTTTTTTCCAGAAGCCGTTGACGATAGTATTTTCAAGCCATTCAACAGCATCGATTGGAATTTCAATTTGATTTTCTAATATATCAAGCTTATTTATCGAGTAAATATAGATAATTATATGCTCTTTACTTAAATACAGATCAAAAAAGTCATTGCCACTTTTATTTTGTGGTATCAACTTCACATGCTTATATTTAAGTCTTTCTTTTTCTGTGTTTACTAAACTAAACTGTTTCATATTAATCCGGTAACTAGCTATGTTTTAATGGTATTTCTAATATTTTTTTCTGTGCTATCAACTCTTTCACTGACACTGGGCTATGCTGAATCTCAAGAGTTTCAAGTGCACCAGGTTTACCTTGTTTCGACTTCATTTCAGTTAAACCATCCCCTGTGAAGACTTCCCAAGCACCGATCTCAGATAAGATCACCTGCCTAGTTAAAAACTCATCTGCTTGACCAGAATCTGAGAAGTGCTCAACAGCAAAGGCTTGAGCTCTATCCTCTTTAAAACTTTCAGTCCAATGTAATCCCCTATCGGAAAGATGTGTATTGAAGTCAGACCAATGCTTTCTAAATTTCTCAGAATATTCCGGCGTCATAACTTTATCAACTAGATGTGGATCTAGTTCACCTGCGAACTCAATTTTTAACTTTTCTTTTATATTTGAAAAAGTAGGTACAAAAACATCAGAACCATTCTGTTCGTGATCTTCTCCTCTGTCTATAACATATAAAACATAATCTTGGTTGGGATCATAATTGGTGCCAAACACATCAGCAATTATTTTAGGATCACTATCAGCATATTCTATTTGATCAAAAGTACTCATCCAGAGAGGATGGCGGCCTGAAGACTCTCGTAAATGACCAACAGGCCCTTCATTCAATTCAGGTATAATTACTTCCTTAGTTTCATTATTTTTAGGAGCTGTGGAAAACCTAACAACGAACCTATCCGTTGGAGGTTGCCCCGATGATGCCATTGAACGCAATTCATCATCTGAGTATTTAGGAACATAACCGCCATTATCATCAATTCTCTGTTTCGCCAGCTCTAACTTATCAAGAACATCTGCTAAAGAACTAGGACCCTCTATAGAATACTCAGGCTTGGCATCATTTACTTTTTTAATAAGCTTATGAGAGCTATCTTCTATTAAACTATTTTTAATTTCTTTTGGAGTTAATTGCCCGTCATAAGCAGCTTGTAATAACTGCTCTGAAAGTTCAGGTGTAATACCCCCTAATTGAGTACTGTTATTCAACGCCTCTTTCAGTGAGACTTCACCTTCTTTACACATCAACCCAAACGGATCCACCCAATTAACTGGGTTCGGTGCATATTGATAATGGTTGATTCCACCTATTAAACCAATTGGGTCTTGGTTTATAAATCTTTGTTGTTTGGGGCTGTAGTAGCGATAGCGGTTGTAATGTAGGCCACTCTCTTCATCTAAATACTGACCCTGAAAACGAATTGGCTGAGTGAAAGTGTTTTCTTTATTATTGCCAGACTCGGCTTCTGGTTCTTCATAACCATACACATCGGCTTGGTTTTCCCATACCACTTCTGCCTTGTAATTTGTCACAAAACGTGGGGTGTTGAGCTGGTCTAGGTGGTAGTAGTACACCTCGCCTTTTTTAATCAATGCTATTGGGTGAAATTGATTTGGTAGGGTGATATACCAGGTATATTCACCCTGTTGGTATTCGCCAATTAGCTGGTCGTTATCCCAAATGTAGTCAATTTTTCCCTGCTCGGTGTGCTTGGCGATACGACGCCCCAGTGAGTCGTAGTCGTATTGAGTAAGCGTACCGTTGTTATTAAAACAACTTAGCTGATTAAATGCGTTATATTCACGGCGGGTTTTTATGCCTTTACCGGTTTCGCGTATTTGGTTACCAAATTCATCATAATGAAAGTCGCTGTCCCCAAAGTGGGTTAAACGGTCTGCATCAGTGATGCCTGTGATAACATCATCATTATCACTTAAATCATTGGCTGCGGTTGCTGCATTTGAATCGTTATATTCACTATGAATTACATTACATGTGCTTTCTGACTGACTGCTTTCAATCTTATTACTGGCGTAACTAGCATCGCTCTCATCATTGTGCTGAGTAGCTTGTTGTTCGGCTAATTCGTTATTTTGAATTTTTGATTGGCTAACTGGGTTACCAAAACTATCCCACTGGTATTGGGTAGTTTTTGTGTTTTCACTACAGGCTAGATTTTGCTGAATTAACTGGCCAAGGCTGTTGTACTCAAAATTAATGTTATGGCTGCTAACGCCTTGCTCTTTACGCGAAATCAGTTGGTTTACGCTGTCGTAATTGTACGTACAGATATCAAAAAGCGCTTGCGCAGGATGGGTTAACTGCTGCTGTGTTAAGCGGTTAAATACATCAAATTGTTGGGTAAGGGTTACATCATTACCAAACTTTTGCGTTTGAATATTGCCTTGACTGTCATAGCTAAGCGCTGAAAGTTCAACAGCCGTGCTATTGGCTTGCTGTAAGTGAATAGCACTTAGCTGGCCAAATTTATTGTAGCTATATTTAAGCGTACTTGAATCTGGCAAGGTCAGTGATTGCCTTCTGCCGTAGTCGTCGTAACTGTACTTTAAGGTGTGCGCTTGTTGCTGATTATGTACTTGCTCAGCACACAGTAACCGCCCGCCTTTATCAAACTGCTGCTTTAAGGTTGATTGTGCATTGTGCGCACGAGTAATTTTACCTTGCAGGTTATAGTTGTAGTAATTGGCATTATTAACGATGTGAGTATCGGTTGCCAAACTTGCATGCTGCGCAATCACGCGCCCTAGTTTATCGCGCTCTATTTTCACATGGCGTTTATCACTTTGTGTGACCGAGGTTAAGCGATTGCAGGCATCGTATTTATATTGCTGTAGCGTGCCATCAAATCCAGTTACTTGCGTTGGGTTTTCGTTAGCGTCATAATTTATGCGGTATACATGGCCGTCGCTGCGCTCAATGGCGGTTAAGTTACGCTCTTTATCGTAAGTTAAATGCAGTGCACTGCCATCGGGCTGAATAACACAATGTGGCTGGCTTAGCCCTTCAAAGTGTTGCTCGGTAGTATCACCCTTACTGTTTTGCGAGCTAATTAACCGCCCTGCATCATCGTAACTAAAGTGTTGATGCTGTTTGTTTTCAGGGTCTTTTTCGTCAAAGGCAATAGTTTGCGCAAGCTGGCCATGCTCATTGTATTTATATTGAGTCAGCAAACCAGCGTTATTAATGGTGGCATTTACACGGCCTAAACTGTCGTAACTATAACGAATAAGCTCATCATTATGGTGCTTGGCTAAAAGCTCGCCTTGCTCGTTCCATACAAATTTAGTGACTTGACCATCTTTATTTATGTGTTGGGTTAGCTGGCCAAATTTGTCATAGCTGTAAAGTACGGTGCGACCGTCGCCAAAGGTTTCACTTTGCAGCAAACCCGCCACGCTGTATTTACGTGTTACTGTTTGGCCGTCAGGCAAAGTGGTTAATACACGCTGACCCAATTGGTTGTAAGCAAATTTTGTGACACTGCCATCTGGCTGGGTTATTGATTCTAACTGACCATAAGGGGTATAGCTGTATTTTATTTCACTACTATCTGGCTTTATTTCCGTTATTTTTTGGCCTTGTGCGTTATAGCCGTATTGCCACACATTACCATTTGGATCGGTGTGCTTAACTAACTTACCTTGCGCGTTATGTACAAAGTGCTCTTTATGACCACGCGAATCTATACAGGTTGTTTCACCAGCGTCTAAATTATATTCAAACTGATACGTATAGGTGTTGTTATCGCCCCACTGTTTTATACACTTAGCACTTGATGAGTAACTGTCCCATTCAAAATGATGGCTAAAACCACTGGCACGGGTACGCTTTGTTAATAAATTAGCGGCGTTATAGCCATAATGCTCTGTTTCACCTTGTTGATTGGTCGCGCGAACGAGGTTTTTGTTTTCATCATAATCATATTGCGCAAGTAACGGCGTTAGTAATACTGGCTTATTGTTATCGCCAGTACGGTAAGCCGAAATGTTTGCCAGCAACCCTTGCGGGTTATATTTTAAAATACAGCCACGCGCTTTATTTACCTCAACGCGATGCAAGCGCTCTTTCGCATCGTAATAAAAGCCAATACTTTGGCCTTTTTCGTTAATAACTTTTTCGAGCAACCATGAGTTTTCGCCAGCTTTAAACGTAAGATGCTGATCATCCGGCGTTACCAATACTTGCTTACCATTAGTTTGGTAATGCAACGCCAAATTACTGCTTAATTGATAGCTCGATTGCCCCGGTTTTACTTTTTCAAAACGATGTTTAGCGCCATGCTCATCTTGGTATTCTAACCAGTAGGTGCCTTTTTGTTTTGGGCCTACTTTAGGTGGCGGTAAATAGTGCTCAGTTAACTGCACCATAAAGTCATGTCGCCAACCATTCCCCATTACACTGCATACATCTGCATGCGATGAACGGTATAGGCGTCGCCAAATTAATTGTTTGCTGCCTGCTAAGGTAAAGTCAATAAGCGGCAGTATTTCTTCACCTGAGAGCATAGAAACTGGATCAGAGCGGCATTCTTGTTTAGTGATTGGTTCTTCACTTGGGGTGTTATTACTTGCACCGCCACTGTTTTTAGCCGGCGCTTGAGAGGCACTTTTACCTGAGGCTGTTGAACTGCTCTTACTACTTGGCTTTTTACCTGCTGCGCCGCTATTGGTGTTATCACTTACCTGAATGGCCGACTTAGCTTTTTGGTGATAACAACTAATTTTATCTGCAACCAAAGCTTGGGTTAATACACTCGCGGTTTCACGGGCTGACGCACCGCGCGAACAGCTCACTCCTGCAAGGTTAAGTAAGTTAATAACGTCTAAACGTTTAGCGGCGTCGCTAGTAAGCGCGCTACCTACTTGCGCAATTTGATTTTTGGCACTTTCCGGCGTGTTAGCTGCTACAGCAACAAAGCCCGACGGCGCAGAACCTTTACCTGCGACGAGGCAAATTGGGTAACTTATTCCCTGTAAAACAACGGTATTACTTTGCATTAGCTGTGTACTTCCTCACTTATCCATAAGTATGATGCTGCACCTTGATGCTTAGCTTGCTCCTGTGAAAGCATTAATGCATAACTAAAATGCTCAACAATTGCAGGGCTTGTAGTTAATTGGTACAAATTAACCAACCCTTCTAGTGCGCCTATTTTCCCTAATTTATAATTGGGTAGTTCGTAATATGTGTGCTCATCAATTAAGCTAGTAAGTAGCTGTAAATTGTTTAGCCAACTATCATCATCTACCCCATTTCCTGGTGCAAAAATTAGATCTATCTTATTCTCTGTTTGTTCAGCTAATCGCGTAAGCATACCTGCTAGCTGATTATGTTTGCTAAAATCAATAGATGCTGCAATTTCATGGCTTATCTGCGACCACCCACAAGGCACCATTTCAACTACAGCCAACGCACCACCTACACCTTGATATACAAACTGCTGCTGTTTATTTGCTTTAAAGGTTGCATCTAAAGCAATTACATTAAATTTTTGCCATTTTTTTTCACCGGCCAAAGCTATAGCTGAGTGTGCACCTGTTGATCCATGAAAAATCAGCTCGTTGCTATGATCGGGGTATAACTGTTGTAAGCTCTGAGTTAATAACTGTTTTAGCTCATCTTGAAATGATAACGCTGGAAGTAACCAAATCATCGGCAATGTGCTGTCTGTGACTTCTGCCATTAATTCTTTAGATTTAATTATGCAATCGTAAACACAGGCATCCCAAGACTGCCATTGCTGTTCATTAAAAACAGCACTGTTATCGTCAAATAATAATGCATCTACGCTGCTAATATTTGGGGCAGAAAAGCATACCATCTCTATTGAAAATGCACTCATGATACCACCTCGTCCTGAGCTTTATTGGCAGCGAGGTGTTGATAATAGCGATATAAGTTAAACACCCCTTGGCTATAGCTATCCATGGCTGATAAATAAATGGCATTAGGCACTTCATCAAGAGGGTGTCCTGCAATCAATCGTAAACTCGACATGGCGGTTTCATATTTAGGCCAGTTATGTTTTAACTGCTGCTGAAAATTTATTAACGCGCTTTCATCGCCTTGCCAAGCAAGTCGTTGAATATCGTACTCAACTAGCTGATCGAGTTTATCACCTAACATGCGCCTTATTAGCGCAATAATTAACGCGGGTTGCTCTACCTGTTGTAATAAAGAATTGGCTAAAACAATCAGTTTTACAAAACCGCTTTGTAATAAAATATGCAATGTTTGATCAACCGATAAGGTATTACTGGCATGATTGCTTAAGCTATTTACTTGCTCAAAATTTAATGACAACAAAAATAACGACATTAAGGGTGATAGATGGGCTTGCTCACTTAATGCATCAAAAATAGCCGTTAATATCTGTCTATCGTGGTGCTGCGCAAGGCTGGTAACTTGATTTATAGTGACCAGGGTTTGCGGGGAAGTTTCATCATCAGCACTGTAAGCAAAAAACAAGGTGTTTAAATTTAATAGCCGAATTAAGTTAAAGCTATGCTGTTGAATAACCACCTTATTTATAATGATTTTAAAAAAAGCACTCAGCGTAGGCTGATTAAGCAGTTCATTTATAAATATAATATTTTTATTTTGTGGCAGGTTTGCCATGACTTCAATACATGCTTGCGCAACTAATTCATCGTTTTTAGTGTTAGTTATTATTTCGACTAGTTGCTCAGTGGTGGGCAATTCAAAGTTATTTTTTTGATTATTGTTTTTTGCGTTTACCCAGCAGCTTTCTAATAGGGTTTTTCTTAAATAGCGAACATGACCTACACACGTAAACGGGCACAATTGAGCGTTACTAATTTGTAGTAATTGTGCTTGATGATCACTTAAATAGGTCGCTAGCAAAGTTAACCACCAATTAAAACGGTAGGGTTGCCCACAACGATTTTTCCGCCGTGGCCACTATCATCGCCCATTCTGGCCGCGGGTTTGCCATTAATTTTAACGCTCCCCGAGCCTGTTTTTACGCTATCTGGCGGGCCAATACACACTATCATGTCGCCTTTACGCGCCGCGGGCATGCCACCTATTAACACATTGCCAGAGCCGGCAACTATAGGTCCACCCACATGTGGCACTTTAGCGGTCACTTTAGGGCATACATGCATATGACCAATTGTAGCAGCGGGTTTACCCATTTTGACTCCTTGTCGTATCTTTGCTTGTTTATGAAATACTATTCATACAGTGGAATAACTAGTAGCTTGTTAGTCGTCACTAATAGCGAAATTTCTTCAATTAGCTCATCTTTACTGTGATCAGCAAGTGCAACAGTACTTTGAGTTGCATATTGATATAAATTTGAAATTACATTTTCACTATTAAGTGAATCACTTAAATGAATAAAAAACTGCTGTGCATAATAGCCATTCATAGCTTTTAAATGACTTAAAGCAGGGCTTAATAATGGATCATCTGGCCTATTTATTGGTAAACACACTAAATGCGGTAAACCGTAACGGCAGTAAACAACGTGCCCGTTATTTGCAATGCCGTTTCTAAACCCTGATTGAAAGTTATTGACTATTTCCATCATTAATTTAACTTAATTACACCAGCAGATAAGGTAATGGCACTGCCATCTACTTTTACATTACTGCCTTTAATATCAATGTTTGTACCTTCAATAGTGATATTGCCACTACTGCTCATTTTAATTTGCGCAGAGCCTGTTTTTATCACTATTTCGTCACCCGCTTCAATATTAAGTGTTTTACCTACTTTTAAGGTGTCGTTTTCACCCATTTCGGCAATACGGTTTTTTGTAACGTTAAGATTGTCGTTATTAAGAATTTCAACATTACGATCGTTATCTATTTTTTCGTTTTGATCGTTTTTAACGTAAAGCTGTTTATCTTTTTCGGCTTGCATATACACAAGCTCGCTGCCTTTTTTATCCTCAAAGCGCAGCTCATTGAAATTATCTGCTCCACCTTCTTTAGTTGAGCGAGTTTTAATACCGCTTTGCGTTTTTTCGCCCGGTAAAGCGTACGGAGGCATTAAGTCTGCGTTATAAACAGCACCGCTTATAATAGGTTGATCTGGGTCGCCATTAATAAAATCAACCAAAACTTCTTGTCCTACGCGAGGGAAGAAAAATGCGCCCCACTTTTTGCCGGCCCAGTTTTGTGCAACTCGGATCCAACATGAACTTTTAGAATCTTTTTTACCTTCACGATCCCAATCAAATTGCACCTTTACGCGGCCATATTGGTCAATCATAATTTCATCGGCGCTATCACCCGTTACTATGGCTGTTTGTACGCCATTGATAACCGGTTTCTTTTTGCTCACTTGCGCTCTGTATGGAATGTCTTTTGGCACACATTCAAAGTGGTTAGAATACACTTCATCACTTGATGATTGTAAAGCGCCTGATTGGTTTGGTACTACAATCGAAGTCATCATCGAGGTAATAGCAAAGGTTTTACCTTCAAGGCGTGGGTCTTCATGTTTTTTGAAACTAAACAGTTTACCAACAGAAAATGAGCGGCAGTCACTACGCCCGCTTGAGAGCTTCATATCTCTTTGTAGTGACTCTAATTGTACAGATGCCAAATTAGCTGCGCGAGGATGACACTCTGCTTCTGCTGTATATTCAAAAATTTCTGATACCGATTGCGTAGGTAACTCGGCATTTGCTTGCTCTGCATCAGGGTAACGCGACGGCTGTTTAAAATCGTAGCCTAAACGCTTAAAACTGCCTGGCGCTAAGCTTAATCCGCCTTGCCAACGCGAAACATGAGATTCGCTTAAATGGCCAGTTGAATGAACAACTTTAGCCTCACCACATGTTTCATAGGCAGTGATATCATCTGCCAAAACTAATGTATGGTTGCTTTTTGTATGCTCAAAGAAGTAAAAAATACCTTCGCTTTGCAATAAGCGTTGGATAAAGTCAAAATCTGACTCTTGATATTGCACACAGTATTCGTATTTGGGGTAGGTTTTACTGGTTTTATCTGAAAAAGCCACATTGTGTTGGCCAAACAAATCAGCAAATATATCTTTTATTGTTTTCTTTTGGAAAATGCGGCTGTTCTTGCGATTACGCATAGAAGCGGCAAAAGGCACAATGGTAGCTTGATAATCAATGTAATTTTTTTGTTCGTCAACGTCTGCAGTGCGGCTGCCGTTAGAAACAAGCTGACTCACAATACCGTGATAATAACGCTCTCCCCCACCTTCGGCATTTTTTACCTTTATCGATACCGGTTTGCCAACCAGATCTTCATGTGCGATTTGTTGGCCTATGGTGTACATATTGGCCGACATAACAAATAAATCTGACATGGCTTCTTGTGCAACGAAGCGCGTTAAATAAAGGGCGTCTTTACCAACAGGGGTACTAATTTGAATTACGTTTTTATCTTGTGTTGCTTTTTGCATTCCTTGCTTTTCCCATCCTGAAGATCAAAAAAAGCTCTGAGCATAAGCCCAGAGCTACAATCGGGTAACAAATATTACATTTGTTGACCTTTAACACCGCTGTAACCATATACTAGTGGTGCAGTGATGTTGTTTTGATCGTCAGTAGGTGTAACAGTCATCATCATTTCAGTGTAGCTGATAGTGATTGTTTCAATTGGACGGTCGTTTTGAACAGATACTGAGTAGCTAGAGATCATGGCATCTGTAAGTTCGATTTTCATGATTTCTTCAACTTTATCACCTTGTTTAGTGATATGAAAAACAGCAGGTAGACCTTTACCAATAGTTGCTTCTTTGAAAAGATCCGGAGATGCTTTATCTTGAAGTTTAGTAATAGTCACGTCGCCTAGACGAGTAGAGCTAGATTCACGATCCATCGCTGTACCAGTCGCTGAGCTAATTTCACGGCTAACGTTCCAATCTAAAGATAAAACTGTAATTAAATCTTTGAAAGACTCGGCAGTAGTTTCGCCTTTGATTGAACCGTATTTTAAATATGTATTTGCTTGCATTTGATAATGCTCCTTTTTATTAAACAATATTATCCATTATGTGGATTCGTTTACTTTGGTTACCCAAAATTCCTTGAAATCATTATCTCTAAAACAGCAATGAAAAGGTCTTCAGAATTCCTTTCCCTAGATGAAGACAATGTCTCAAAAATTCCATGTTTCTATATAAGACACACGAATTATAAAGCGCTAAAACTAAAGAAACAACCTTAAAAACAGGTTATTTTAAATTAACTTTAGTTAATTCGACATCAAACTCATTATCCTTAATTAACAATGAGATAGATGTTACTTTTTCACCTTCAACCATGCTCGAAAGCAAAATTTCAGACAATAGTGGTAGTACTTTATTCTGTAATATAGTGTGAATATTTCTTGCACCCGATCCGGCATTTTGACAATTAGCAATAATGTATTCAATCACGTCATCTTGATAAGTTAACTGCGCATCATAATGCTTTTTAACACGCTTAATTATTTTATTAATTTGCAGCGCTGCAATTTGGGTAAGAATTTCATCACTTAATGGAATATAAGGAATAACATTAATTCGCCCTAAAAATGCGGGCTTAAATGCGCCTAATAAATCATCTTGTAATGCTTTTAATAAGCCTTTAATACTCGGCTTACTTTCTTCATCTTCAAATAAACTCATTGTGGTATCAGTACCCACATTTGAGGTCATAATAATGATGGTGTTTTTAAAATCGATATCGCGACCTTCACCGTCTTTAATAGTGCCTTTATCGAATACTTGATAAAAAATATCTTGCACGCCTGGATGTGCTTTTTCCATTTCATCAAGTAACACCACACTGTATGGTTTTCTTCTTACTGCTTCGGTTAAAATACCGCCTTCGCCGTAACCAACATAGCCTGGAGGTGAGCCAAGTAGTAATGACACTTTATGCTCTTCTTTAAACTCAGACATGTTAATTACTGTTACGTTATCTTCGCTGCCATACACTTCTTGTGCTAGTGAAAGTGCGGTCTCTGTTTTACCCACACCGCTTGGGCCTGCCAACATAAATATACCATTAGGACGGCTCTCATCTGCAAGTTGAGCACGGGAGGTTTGTACCACTTTAGCCATAAGTTCAAGCGCATGATCTTGGCCAACTACACGTTGTTTCATTTGCTCAGCTAAATTTAAAATGCCATGAATTTCATCTTCATGCATTTTACCAACAGGAATACCAGTCCAATCAGAAATAACCTGTGCAATCAACTCTTCATCAACTTGCCAATGCACCATATTATGCTCATACGAGGCTAACTTAAGCTTGCTTTCTTTTAACTGCTCAAGTACTTCAGCAGAAGAGTCAGCATCGTTGGTGTTAATCGATTCTAGCGCTTGGTTTAACTCGGCAACTATATCCTTCTCAACATTGAACTGCTCATTTAATGGTTCCAGTTGCTGTTCAATCTCAACTAGTTCAGATTTAAGCGTTGATAATTGTTCACTGTGATCTAAACCAGTTTTTTGCTCACGATTTAGCATTAAAACTTGCGCTTCAATTTCACTAAGCCTGTTAATTAACTGCTCAATCGCATTAGGTGTCGATGCTTGACTCATAGCAACACGAGCACATGCCGTATCTAACAATGCAACGGCTTTATCAGGAAGTTGTCTCGCAGTAATGTATCTGTGCGATAGATGCACTGCACTTTCAAGTGCTTGCTCTGAAATAAACACTTTATGATGTTTTTCCATCACAGGAACTAAACCACGTAGCATAGCAACCGCTTTTTCTGGTGTTGGCTCTTCAACTTTAACCACTTGGAAGCGACGTGTTAGTGCAGCATCTTTTTCAAAAAACTTTTTATATTCAGCCCACGTTGTTGCTGCAATAGTGCGTAACTCCCCTCTTGCTAGAGCAGGCTTAAGTAAGTTGGCAGCATCATTTTGACCCGCTTGTCCGCCACTACCAATCATAGTGTGAGCTTCATCTATAAAAAGAATCACAGGATCAACAGCGTTTTTAACTTCATTAATTAGCGACTTCAAACGATTTTCAAATTCACCTTTCATGCCCGCACCCGCTTGCAGCAAAGCCAAATCTAGGCTGTGCAACTTAACGTTTTGTAATACTGCAGGTACGTCTTTTTGAGCGATTCTAAGGGCAAGACCTTCAACGACAGCGGTTTTACCTACACCCGCTTCACCCGTTAATATTGGATTGTTTTGACGACGTCTAGTTAAAATATCTACCATCTGACGTATTTCGAAATCACGACCTAAAATTGGGTCTATTTTTCCCGCTTTTGCTTGAGCGGTTAAATCTACGGTAAATTGATCTAAGCTTGGTGTTTTAGATGAACCATTTGCAGGTGCTTTAGCACTTGCAGTGGTAGTATTACGTTCTTGCGATTGGGCAACAATTTCAGGCCATGCATGTAGTAGTTGTCCAGGTTCTATATTATTGAAAAGCTTGCTACAACGCGTTACTAAACTAGACAAGGTATCGTCTTTTGTAAGCGTGTAAATAACGTAAGCACTACGAATTTGCTCATCGGTAAATTCTATACTGGTGCTTAACCATGACTGTCTAAGTAAAGTAGTAACATGCACCGACAGACTAGGAGACGAATCACTACCTGTTTTAAATGACTCTAATGATTGATTTAAATCTTGCTTAACCTGATCAATATCAATGTCGAAGGCACTGAATATGAGTCTAACATCGTCAAGTTGCTGCTCAATCATAGCTAACAACCAATGCTCTAACTCGACCGTAAAATGGCTGCGGCTATTACAAATTGCGACCGCTGCTTCTAAGCTTTTTCTACAATCTGGGCTTAGTTTCTCAACTAATTTATTTAATGTCATCGTTGACATACACAGTTCCTTTTAATTTTAATTATCCTTTAAACGATAACTTAGTAGGGTTAAATTTAGGGGTGTTTTTACTCGCCATTAAAAAGCTATTTGCGCCAAGTTGGCATTCACTTTTTGACAGCTGCACCGCATCAAGTTGTTGAAAATCTGACTCAATAACAAGTCGAAATGAAATAGCATTGCCGGCATAGTCTTTGACAATTTTTTTAGCTAATTCAAATAACTTGCCTTTAGGTAACAAGGATTTTGCTTTATCAAAATCGCGGGTACTGATATGGATCTCGATATTAGAAGAAATATCCCATATCTTTTTACCAATTACCGTATCAACACCTAAGCGGGCATGTTGTCCCTCATAAAGGCGTTCACTTGCTAAACATGTTTGCTCTTGTGGCTTCAAATCGTGCCACTTACCTATCATTTGTTTAATGACAACATCACAGCCAAGATATGAGCTCAGTACACTTTTTAAGTCAAAAGCATTGCGAATTTTTCGGCTATAAAGGCCTGAAAAGTGCAACTGATGTTCATCATAACCGCCGCTTAAAAGCCCTAATATTTGCGTGTATGGGTCTTTGTTTTTATCTTTATTTACATGATTTAAACACGGTTTATATTTTTTCCACGCTCGATAATATAAAGACACCAAACGGTGATTAAACATGTCGTAAAAGTCGCGCATAGTTGTATCTTTATAGCGAAGACGCTGCATCACTAGTTCGCTATAAAATTGAGGCAAAGCGCCCGAGCAGCCCGTTAGTCCCATAAAAGAGATCTGCATGTTGACTTTATGTAAGCCATCCTCAAAGCTTGCTTGTTCTAATTTTGTGATAGCGTTACCTGGGTAACCAAATTTTTGAGTTGCGGTAAACTTAATTAACTCTTGCTTTGGACTACTGTCATACCCTACGTAGCGATACTCCAAGCCATGCTTTTTCAGCTGGTTTTCTATAATGAAAACTGCTTTATAAAAGTCAACTTGTGACGCTTGAGAAATAATATGTTGGATCATATTAACGGGCTTTCCCCAACTCGCGCAGGCCATTGGTAATACACTTGCTCTTGTTCTTTTAGCCTTAAACTAACGCGAGTAAAGCTATTAATTGCTGCAAATTGCGCAAAGAAATGATCGAGGATAGAGGCAAAGAAAAACATGCCACTACCTGAAAAGTCATCATTGGCGAAGGTAATTTCAATTTCACTTCCCGTTGCAAAGCTTACTCGCCCTTTTTGCACAACACGAGCCGTTGCGGGTTCTACAACCACACGGTAAATATTATCAATAAGGCCTTTTGTTTGCGGAGATGCTCTAAAGTCATAAAGGCGTAGCACTTCTTTAAGCTTATTACATGCATCATCTCCACTAAACGCGTCGAGCGTTAAATGATTAACTAATTGCCAACGAGTTGCATCGGCTAATATCGGTCTAACTGCATGAGTAAATGGAATTAAACATCTAATTTTTTTAATTACATCGCCGCGCTCTGGCATTAATAAGCCTAGCTCATCGTCTCCAAAAGGCATGCTCGCAGGGAGGTTTCGATTACTGCAATTAGCACGTACGGTTAGGACCGTGTTCCCTTCAGCATAATCCATAGCGCTATTTTCAAATCGTGCATCTACCAATGATAGAAACGATTCGGTGCCTGACTCAACATAACCCCCTGCCCATGAGGCAGTTTCTCTGCGGATATGCCAAAACAAATCATCGTGGCCTTGGTATCGTGGATGCGTTTGTCCATAAAACGGACAAACTATTTGTTTATTTCCCTTATGGTCAAAGGCAATTACTTCTGAAATACCAATTACTTCTGAAATCTCAGAGTCCATATAACGCGGCGTTAATTGGTATTCGTATTCGCTCAGCTCAGGGCGAATAGGTTCTAATTCTTGTTCAAACATATTAATTATGGGCGTACACCCCATCAAGAACATGTCTTTGTCTACTTGCTTTTCAAGCTCTGAAGATTCAGCATCAAGATAAATATACACTGTGCATTTATTAGAATTTTTAGGCAACGATGAGTAAATATTTTCAAGTTCAAAAAAACGAAACTTTTCAGGAAAGGTAAAGTTTTCGACGAGTAAGCGATAGCCGGCACTTGATCGCTGCGAATACGGTACAACCGCTTCATTTGCATCAAAGCCAACCGCTTTAAGTTGAGTTTTAGAAAGGTACTTTATACCCTCATCACCATTATCAAAAGCAATGCCAATAGCGTGCTTAAACAATAATTCATACACTTTAAGCGTATGATGCCATTGGCCATTTATAAATAATCGTAATTTTTCCAGCCCAGTTTCAGCCAGTGATACACCCGGGTATTCACCGGTTAGCTCAAGTTTGAAAATTGACTTTGCTTTCTCATGCCAACGTGGTTTTGGTGCCACAAAAGGACTGTTATCAAATTGCGCACTGGTAATTTCAACAGGCCATAAATAAGTTTCATAACAGGTTTGAAACTTACATTGCTTCATTGACTCAACATTGGTTTCAACTTCACTGCCTCTTGGAATGACCACGCCCGTGGTGGACAGGTTTTCAGCCTCTAATTTAACCACCGACATTGAAGGAATAGGCGCTTGATAGTCAGGTAACATTTGCCCTAATAAAGCATCAGTAAGCTCAGGAAAGCTATCATCTAACTTTTGCCTAATATTAGCCGTTAAAAATGCGAACGATTCAATTAATCTAGATACATGAGGGTCTTCAATATGATCATCGCTTAGCTTTAATCGCCCTGCAACTTTAGGGTATTTTTCAGAGAAGTCTTTACCCATATGACGAACAAACGCCAATTCACGATTGTAATATTTTAATAATTCATCGTTCATAAAGAAGCCTCAATAATCTTCATCCCTAAGTTCACAGGCTCAACTTCAGAGTCAAAGCTAATAAACTCAGGCTCTGGATCTGCATATAGTAAAGCGTTTATTCGCAAGTTTAATACTCTATTTACGGGTACTTCATCGTCAGTAAATACCTCAACTTCAATGAACCGAGGCTCAAATTTCAAAATTGTATTTCTAACGGTTTCACATAGCAGTGCCCGCCCTTCGTGAGAGCTCACCGACATACTCGAAAAGTCAGGTAAGCCATACGATAAGCAGGATGTTGCTAACTCTGCATACTGTGCAGGCCACGTGTGCCATTGAATTCGCGCATTAAGCAACGCTTCTATGTCTCTACGCACATTTTTTCTAAGCTCACTAATGCTGATCCCCTCAGTACGAGATGGGGCATCCTGAAAGTCTGGTTCATCGTCAATGAGCCTATCTAAAATGGATGCTTGAAGCTGCTGCTTATGCTCTATCATAATTATTTACTATGCTTACTCAGCGGTTTCTAGGGCGTTTATTTTAAGGTTTGGAACAGTGATGGCTTCATCATTGACAAACAACATTTTCATTCCTTTGCCTACAATAAATTCATCTTGCAGCTCTTCCCAATCAGATACTTGGCCTAGCTTTTCTAGATCTGTATTTGAGTTTGCGTAAACCAGTGGCAAGTGAGCGGTACCCGATGGACCGTCTTTAATGGTAATTTCAACGCGTAACCAAATACCCTCTAATAATGACGTTACAGGTTCTACCTTTAATGTTTCAATTTCATTAAAGTTTGCCAGGTAAAATTCGCCATTCGTGCCTAGCACTTCTAAATAAGGACTTAAGCTATCATCTAAATCTCGAATTGCTGATTGCTCGTCTTCAACACTCTCCAAACGAAGCGCTTCCATTTGTTGTGCAAGACTGGCAGCTTCAGATGTTTCACCTTCAAGCAAAGCAACATGCATTTTTAAAAACAAGGTATCTAGCTCGTTGGCTTCATGAAAAAGTTTAGGAATACCTTTACCTTGGTAAAAATCTACACGCGATTGTTGGGCACGAATTAAATGCCTAAGGTTAACTGCACCTACAGCAAACTCAGGGTTCTTTTGCACCATAAAGTCGAGTTGTTTGTCTGCTTTTTCAAGCTCGCCATTAATGCAAAGTAATTCAGAATAAATACTTCTAATGTCAAAATTTAAAGGCTCATCTTGCAACTCGGTAGCGCAGCATAATAAAGCATCAGCAAGTTTTCCCTCGCGAATTAAACTGTGTATTTTTTTCATGATTATTCCTTTATTTTATGATGAGGACTGAGCTCTGTTATTAACTTAATACTCGAGACCATTTGGTCTAACTGAAAGTGGGGCTGTAACTGCAAAACCGAAAAGTAATGCCCCGGGTTTGCTTTATTTTCACTTACTTTTATTTTTGCATTACTCAGTGGATATTTGCTTCTAATATGCTCAGACGCGGAGTCTGACGCAGTTGTATAGTTATTTATCCACGCCTGTAAGTCTCTTTCACAGGCCTGTGCTGTGCTGTAAGACCCGACACGATCGCGGGCTAATAATTTTAAATAGTGCGCAAAGCGCGATACACACAAAATGTATTGCAACATAGACGATAAGCGCGCATTGATGTTGGCAGCACTTGAGTCGTAATTTTTTGTTTTTTGAACCGATGCATTACTGTAAAAAACAATATGCTCCGTATTTGTAACCGAAGAGGCTGGGATAAAACCGAGTTCAGAAAATTGCTTTTCAAACTTACTGGTTACTAATAAATCAAGTGGTGGTTTTGCCTCTTTCTGGTAGGTATCGTTTGCAAAGCTATCACGAGCAAGCCCTGTTACTAATCCCTTAGAGACTTTACCTGGCTCTATACCACGAATGTGACCAAACCAACCGCTGTCGCAGTAAGCTCTAATTATTGTTGATACAAATTGATACGCTGCACTGCCCCACAACATATCTGTTTCTGGGTTTTTTATTTGTTCTTTGAAGTAAAAATCTTGATGGCGTTTGCCATCATTAATATAAGGCGGCCTGACTAACACATGAGGCAAGGTAAACCCCATGAAGCGCGCTTCTTCCATTTTTCTAAAACTTTGCCATTTTATATATTCAGGTTGTTCAAACTGATTAAATAAATCAGAGTAATAACCTAAATCTGAAAAGCTATCAGCACCAAATAAATTAGCCGATGCCGAACAGATAAAAGGAGAAAATGCAGCCGCTGCCGTTCTTGATACCTCTTTTATGGTATCAATATCGTTGTAAATAGTGCCTGCTGAGCAACCATTACTAATTTCGTAATCACCAATTACAATACCAAAAGGCTCGCCTCCGGCACTGTCAAACTCGTTTTGATAAAGTAACTGAAAAAACATACTTTGATCAAAATCAATCGCTTTGTTCACGTCTTTTGAGAGCGTTGACCAATCACAATTGAGCAATTTAACTTTTACTTTTTTTTCTTTGTCTTGTTGCTCTGTTTGTAATAATAACCACCATAGATTACGCCAGCTAGCTTCTAAACGTTGAAAGCTATCTGCATGAATTATGTGATTGAGTTGCGATGAAATAAGCTGATCGAGTTCAATAATTACACGTTGTAAATAAGGACTTAAAGACTCCTTATTCCAAGAAAGGGGAGAATCAGAAGAGCCTTCAAGCCATAACAATAACGCTTTATCTAGGTTTTTTTCATTTAAAAACCTATCAAGCAAAGCGTCATTATCACTAATTCGAGACTGTGACTTTTGTTGAAAAGTGAAGTCTTGATTTATAAATGAAAACTCTTCGTGATTCATTCTATTGCATCATCCTTAATGCGAGAGAGCGGTATTATTAACCGATCTCTGGGATTTTAGCTACAAGACGTAAAGAAGACGTTAGTTCTTCCATTTGTAACCAAGGTTTCAACCAAGCAACAGCGTTGTAGGCACCAGGTTGACCTGGGATCTCTTTTACAGATACTTTTGCATCTGCAAGAGGGTAACGTGCTCTAATGTCTTGACCACCGCCCTCTGTCGCATTTACATATGACAGGATCCAACGGTTTAACCATGATTCAACGTCTTCGGCTTCCATAAAGCTACCAATCTTGTCACGTGCCATTACTTTTAAGTAATGCGCAAAGCGAGAAGTTGCCATTAAGTATGGTAAACGCGCTGAAATAGCTGCGTTAGCCGTGGCATCAGGCGTTGAGTAAATTTTTGGTTTTTGACAGCTTTGACCGCCAAAGAAAACAGCATAATCAGTATTTTTATAGTGACATAAAGGTAAGAAACCTAACTGGCTTAACTCTGCCTCACGACGATCTGTAATGCCAATTTCTGTTGGACACTTAAGATCTGGGTCACCATCATCACTCGTAAATATGTGCGTCGGTAAACCTTCCACTTTACCGCCACCCTCAGCACCTCGAATAGCAGTACAGAAACCGTATTGAGAAAACGCAGCGGTCATGTTGGTTGCCATAGCGTATGCAGCATTACTCCAGCAGTAATCACTATTATCAGTACTTACTGAACGGCCATCTTGTGCTTCAACTTCAAACTCTTCATAGTTGAACTCTTCAACAGGTTTTGAAGCGGCACCATATGGTAAACGCGAAAGGAAACGCGGCATTGTTAATGACACAAAGCGTGAATCATCGCTGTCTCTAAATGAGCGCCATTTAGTGTATTCTAGTGATTCAAATACTTTTTCTAAATCACGTGGTTTAGTAAGTTCTTCCCAATTATCAAAACCAAATAAAGACGGTGAAGACGCAGCAATAAATGGACAGAATCCAGCTGCAGCCACATTAGACATTAAGCTTAATGTTTCAACATCTTCAGGGTGATTAGTAAATTCAAAGTCACCTACGATAGTGCCATATGGTTCACCACCTGGAGTACCAAATTCAGACTCGTAAATTTTCTTGAAGGTTTGGCTTTGATCAAACTCAACGGCTTTACTTAAGTCTTTATGTAGCTCTTTTTTCTTCATGTTTAAAACACGAATTTTTAATGTAGAACTTGTTTCAGAGTTCATCACTAAGTGATGTAAACCGCGCCATGAGCCTTCAAGTTTTTGAAACTCATCTGAGTGCATCACTACGCTTAGCTGTTTTGAGATTTTTTGATCGATTAACTGAATAGCTTCATTAAACGTCACAGTCATGTTTTTATTCCATTGAACTGTGCCTTTTAATGCTTCTTCGGTTAATGTTTTTAGTAATTCTTCAGCACGGCTCGACTCTGTTTGTTTGGTCGCACCAATTGCTTGCTCTAATAGTGAAGAACTTACTTCTGATACCGATTCTGATTCTGTTGCTAATTGTTCAGTGCTCATTTATCAGTCTCCTCTAAGTTAAGTTCTTTAGCCATCGAGTCTAAGCTTGCTGTATTGCTTAATACTTCTTCAAGTACGTTTTCAAGCTCTTCTGAGCGGTCAATCTTGGTCATTAAGTCACGCAGTTTGTTGCGTGTTTCCATCAACTTACGTAGTGGCTCGACTTGATTTACAACCGCTGCAGGCTCAAAATCGTCAATCGACTTAAAGTTCAAGTTAACTTCAAACTGAGAACCATCATCTGTTAATGTGTTGTCTACTTTTAAACGCAGAGAAGGACTCATACGTTTTAAAACATCATTAAAGTTATCACGATCAATTTGAATAAAACGTCTATCTTTTAGTGGCTTAAGCGCTTCTGTATTATCACCAGAAAAATCGCCCATTACACCCACTACAAAGGGTAATTCTTTTTTTACTGCCGCACCCTCAGTTTCCACATCATAAGTGATATGTACTCTAGGTTTACGAACTCGTTTTAACTTATCATGGATACTCATTGAGAACTCCTTTTACTATGTTTCAGTTTCGCTGATCTTAATGCCAGACAACTTAAAGTACCCAGTCCTAGCATCACTATCTGTAATTAACTCATTTAATAACTCAGGTAGCGATAATTCGCTCCATCGAATAACTTGTTCTATCGTATAAGACATTGGTGAATGAGGTTCAGTCTTTCTGAAAAAGGTCGCAATTTCTTGAAGTTTTTTTATTGCGTTTTCTCTCGAATCAATCTCATCACTGCCACGCTTTTTAGGTTGCGCTGAATCTGTTTCAATCGCATCCTCAACGAGTTCCTCTTCAGGCTCAGCGTTTGCTTTATCTAGTGCAATTTTTGCTGCTTCAAGTTTATCTGCTGCAACATGTTTTACCGCAGCTAAGCTGACTTCTAAAGCCTGTTTGATATTAGACGTAGGTTGTGGCTCGCCCGTCACCTCATCCATAACTTCACTCAAAGCGGCAAACTTTTCTATCGCATCTTCAATATCATTTTTTAAAGATACAAAAAATTCGGTACTGGTCTCGGCTGCGCTTTTTTCAAGCTGTTCAAAATCAACGGCACCTTGAGTTATCTTCTTTTCGCGTTTTTCATCACTTAAACGTGAAATGTCATAACCTTGCTGATATTCCCAAAAAGAAAAAGGATCCATACTGACACTGTCTGTCATGTATATACTTTTAATTGGAATAATTAACGTACCTTCACCAGCACTGCCATTTAAGCCAACTAATGCAGACACTTTGTCTGAAATTTCATCACCATCATCAAGTGTTGGATAAAGTGACTCAAAATGATGTTCCAGCAAGTGCTTAGCAATGCTAAAGCCAAACGCAATTCCTTTGAATCCATGAACGCGACATAAGCCTTCAATTAACCACGCTAGGTATTCAATATCCTTACTTTCGGTTTTAATTGCCTCACTGCATTGCTCAAGTAGCGGAAGCCAATCTCGAGAAAGTGACGCAATTCCCTCTTCATCGACTAGCGCATTTCTTTCAGCCGCACGAAGTTGGTTTCTTAAATCTTTTAAGGCGTAGTAAGTAGACGTTGGAGAGACATCTGAGCGCGGATCAATACCTGCAAACTCAGTATCTGAAATAGGGGAAATATACTCTTCAAATAAAAACATTCCATTGTCCTAAACATTATCCATATTCTCTAAATCTTAGAGCGGGAATAATATTACATTCTTTAAATTAAATTACAAGCATCGACGCTATCATACAGATAAGCTGGCTATTGTTGTTTTGTAAACAGTTGAAATAACAGCTTTATTGTTCCTAATTTGTTTACAGTTTTTTTTGTCAATTACGTGAAAATAAGTCGAAACGGCTATTTTATGAACAGCGGTATTGTCGCTTCATCAGCAAAACGGCAAGATTCTATCTGTTGGTCACCATCCACATCATCATATTTAACCAAAATACAGGTCACATTATCTCTTGCCCCTCTAACCAATGAGGAGTGCATTAAAGCCATTCCTGAATCAATAATGCTACTGGGCTCTAATGACAAACATATGTCTTCATCTGATAATTCACCGGTGAGGCCATCAGAACATAGTAAAAAGATATCGCCTTTGTTTATATCACCCTCAATTACATCAACTTTCACTTCATCCATTACGCCCACAGCACGGGTAATGACATTAGATAATGGGTGGCTTTTAGCTTCTTCAACAGAAATCATTCCCTCGTCAATTAAGTCATTAACTTGACTATGATCTCGAGAAACTTGAGTTAGTTTGCCATTACGTAATAAGTAGGCTCTGCTATCGCCAGCCCATAATATGTAATAGCGCTCATTTTTAACAAACAAAGCTGTTACTGTACTACCTGCTGTTTTATTACTTAAGTATTCAGCGCTATATTGATTTAATTGCTTATTTGCATCTTCTATGGCTTTAACAATATGGTTTACGGTTAAGTCTTCTAACCTGAGCTTTTCAACGGTAGTTCTAATCACATCAACCACTAATTGACTAGCAACTTCACCCGCTTCATGCCCGCCCATACCATCAGCCACAACCCATAAGTTATGGCTGTTAATTTCTACGTGCGCATCTTCATTAAGCTGCCTCACTGCACCTCTATGAGTAATGGCATAACTTGTACTTAAATTGCTAATCACTATTTTTTACCTGTGTGTAATTCCATTCCCAATGCTTCCAACGTCCATCTAGCATAGCGGCTACTTGATTAACTGGCGGTAAGGCTGACGTGATCAGTACCATCGGCTTTATGTTGCAAGAACCATGTGTCCACCAAACACTATAATCTCCATATTTTTTATGTAAAATCGCATGCATGGCATCTTGTAAAATATGGTCGCTTAACTCAGTCCCTGAAAACTCTAAAGCAATCGCGTGTTTGTTTTTATCAGCAGAATTTGCATAACTTACTTGCTTTTTATTTGCAGCAACTTCACTTAATGTACTGGCTAGTTCTTTTCGCCAAGAGAACAAGTCCACTGAACCATCAAGTACTTTAAGAACAGCATCTTCGTACTCTAATGAAAAAACACCAGAATGAAGCACATCAACCGGAGCAGTATGAGTTGCACGAGTCACAGTGAGTGGATAGTGCCTTCCTACTGCATCCATACTGGGCAATAACGTACCCATAATGCCGGTATCACCCACAATATTAGGGCTTAAAGCAAAGTGCCAAACAGGGCCAGTTAGGTAGCTTTCTTGCCAAACATCACCAAGTTGCTCTTTACTTACAGCAATGGCAGCTTGCAGCCATTGCTCCCAATGCTCTGAAAACTCTTTAGTTACATTATCTTGAACAAAGTCGCCTAAACAAGGCACCTTGCCAAGATAACCAATATCTACAATCGGGTCGGACATGAAAACTTCTCTACACTGCTGTTCCAAAACGGATGCCTGATTGAGCTAGGCAGTAATTCTACTTTTGCGTTGTTACCCATCAAAGAGAAATGTAACTCTAGATCTTGACGTGTTTTGCTGCGCTTTTCACTGAGCTCATCCAGCATTCGATAAAGTGACCACTCTCCTTGATAAGTTGTGTTAATTGAACGTCCACCGTTTGGCGGTGTAAACACAACGCGGGTTTTACTTTGACCACTAGCGCCAGGCCATACAAAGTTTGTAACCTTAAGAGGACCATGACGGTAAATCATTGACTGACCATCAATTTCAATCATAAAACTAGATACCGTTTTATCTAAATTAAAAGTACGTAAGCCAAACTCAATTCTTGGGGTATTACTACCACGTTCAAAAAATGCGGTTTGAATTTTGAAAGCGTGCTCAAACATTTTTAAAGTGTTATTGCTAATACCAATATCTTTTTCAAATTTCCACGGGCTAGAGCTCATATCCACACTCGGAGCTACATAGCTATTAAAAAAGTTATCTATGGTGCCATTAGGGCCAAAGAAGCGAGTAAAGTCTTTAATACTAACTTCTTTTTCTGCCTGCGGAGCAAATGGGTAACGCCCTACAATTGCTGCGTTATACTCGCGCAACACTTTACTTTTCCAAATTTCATTTAAATGTCTGTTGGCACTATTTTTGGTTATGTTGCTAGTATCTCTACTTATATCTAGTAACCAACTATTGAACGGATAAGGCAAATCACTACTTTGGTATTCTAATTGACGAATAAAGCTGGGTTTACTCTTACCACTAATTTGATCTTTAATTGAGTATTTTAGCTGATCGCCTCTATCAAGTTTTGTCAGATAAATATTCAACTCTCTTAAGTTTTTCTGAATATTATCAAGCTGCTGAATATCTATATCGATAATGTCTTCAAACGCCTCTTCAACTTGATAGCCCGGTAGCTCGACTTCAAACTTAGGCGCTTCGTCAGGTAAAAAGCGTTTAATTCGATTTGCTTTCGTTTGCATCGCAACTTTAGCGGCATTAGCCGCAATATCCCCTGCTACCTTTTGGTTTTCTGAGACAGGTAGCTTAGTTAGTTGAACATTCTTTTTAACTGCATTGATGATATTTTTTATTGGCGCTTCTGAACCTGCTAATACATCAGTAATATTCACACCCTCAGCAGGTGAGCTGTATTGATTAAGGCTCAAGTCATCTAAAAACGACTGCCAATAATAGATATAATCTTGAAAATAACGTTGCTCTAGCTTCTTTTCTATCTCTGCTTTAGAAATATCATACGTGCCAGAGGCTTCTTGACCATACACCCAGCTACTGGCCATTAAGTTGCCAAGCATTTTTCCTTTTTCAATATTAAAAATGCCATGGAAGCCGTTAAAAGTGTATAACCCCGGAATACTGCGCGTTAAATCTCCATTATTACGAAAAGTAAATTTTTGCGCACTTTCAAAGCTAATAATATCGGTTAATCTGAAAGGCGGAATACTGCTATCAAGAAAATCAGCTTGAAGTCGTTGGTATGCTCTTTCTGCAATTGGTAGTTTAGTAAGTTCTGCACGAGCTACTCTAACCGCCTGATTGTCTATTTCAGTTTGTGTAACGCCCTCTTTTAACAATGCAGCAATATGATTCATCAGCTCAGTACGCGTCTGCATGTTCAAATCACCGGGTAAATTTCTATCTAAATAAGCACTAAACCAGACCGTAATATCTTCACTTTCGAAATACTCAGGATTAAATAGCATTAAATAACATTTCAGCGTTTCATATAAATAACTCAGATGCTCAGGATGAGCTTCCATTTCTTTTATTAACGTGTTGGCAATAAAAGGTTCTAAATAGGTTTGTAAAGAACGTTTATAGGCATTAGCAGAAGACGCTTTAATTTCAGTAAGTTTATTAAAGCCAACTGAAGATGCATCCTCAGGATCAATAAATTGAGCATTAGTTGCTGGTAGGTTTCTTAATGCATTTAATCGGTCATTTAGTACCAGTAAATTATTTCTGTCAAAAGACGATGAGTCTAATTCTTGGTATGTAGTAATTGCTTCATCTGTGGCATCAATTAAGTTGCTATTCCATGCAAAGCTAAAATACCAAGAAATTGAAAAACCAAGTAAAGCAATGCACGCAAGTGATACACTAGCAACACGAAGCCACTTATTTTGCTTATCATGATGTTTGTTAGTGCTTGCTAAGTTTTGCTCAGGAAAAATAACGCTCTCTAAAACGTTTTTAATAAAAAAACTTTTAGATTGGTTTATATAATCGGTTTTACCTGCACTAGCATCATTTAAAAAGCTTGAAGGGGTACCCTCTTGAGTTGCGCTGGTTAAATACACGCCTCTGAACATAGGTAACTCTTCATAAGCGTTAGGAGTAAAAATCTCTTTTAAGAAGTCATCAGCTACCCCTTGTAGCACACGTAGCTGTCTGGGGAATTCAAAGATTTTAGCTCGAATAGCTTCATTACGCTCGTTGATCAGTCGGCGGTTCAACATCTCTGTAAGTTTAGAAATTAAAGCATGGAATTCTTTGTTGAATGCATCGACTTGAGTATCTTTATCTAAATCAAGCTCAAAGGTGATCCCCCAAACTTGTTCACATTCTTCTTCTGTAAGTTCGCCAAAGAACTCCCTGAATCCTTCAATTAAATCTACTTTAGAAAAAATAACATAGACAGGAAATGTCATACCAAGCTGGTTTTGTAATTCTTGAAGGCGTTGTTTTATAGCACGCGCATGAAGATTTCGCTCAGTTTTTGTCTGACTCATAAGTTCAGAAATACCCATACTGATCATTACCCCATTTATAGGGCGTAATGGCCGATGCTTTCTTAGTAAGCCAAGAAAGCCTTCCCATGCTCTAGAGTCATGTTTAGCGTGGCTACTTTGCGTTGTGTAACGACCAGCGGTGTCGATTAATACCGCTTTATTGGTAAACCACCAATCACAATTGCGCGTACCACCAACACCATGCACTAAATCAACTCCAAGCTTATCCTTTAATGGGTAATCTAGGCCTGAATTATGAATAACCGTTGTTTTACCTGCGCCAGGTGGACCAATCATGATATACCAAGGTAACTGGTATATATTTTTACCTTTAAATAGTTTTACGTCTTTGAGTAAATCTATGGCTTCATTCATTCTGGTTTTTAAGGTGGTTATTTCTTCATTAACTTCACTACTATTTGCATCGTTGTTATCTATTAGCTCATCTGCCATTTTTTCATCACGTTTGCTTTGCTGCATAAGGCGATAAATTTTAGTCACAGAAAAAACAAGTAGTATAAATAAAATAGTTAGTAGTCTTGCTGCAACACCGGCAAGCGGTACATAATCTGCAACCGCAATTAAAGGGCCACCAAACCAAATTAATAATGACAAGGCTAAAAAACCGATAATTAGCATAGCGGTTCGAGACGTTAGTGCGTAGGTTATTTTTTTAAATTTTTGTGAGAAACTCATTACAGCCTCATTAAAATAATAGATCGATTTCAATTCTGCGGTTTAACGACCGAGAAGCTGAATCTGAATTGCTGGCGATAGGCTCTGCTGCGCCCTTTCCTTCTGGCCATAGACGACCGCTCAAGTTGGTGCTTTTAGCCATTAAATTAGCAACCTGTGTTGCTCTAGCTAAAGATAGATGCCAATTAGAAGGGTACTTATCAGTGCTAATTGGTAAGTCATCTGTGTGACCTGTTATGAGGACTCGCCCTTTAGTTCCTTCTAGGCTTAACGCTAACTTTTCTAAAATAGGCTGGAATGAAGGGAGAAGTTGTGCGTCTCCTTGCTTAAACAAGTTTTCACTATTAATTGTAATGCGGATCCCGTCAGAGTTTTTAGCAACGGCGACAATCCCCATTTTAATCTCTGTTTGCAGCAACTGTTCAAGCACACGTAACTGCTGATCTTTTTTATCAACCGTTTGGTTGACTGCTAAGGGGTGAATACCAGCTAGTTTTTCATTAACCGCAAAAACATCATTATTCAGCTTCATATTTATCGATAAATAAATCATCAATAATATTAGTCCCAATACAGAAAATATGACCCACAGTGGGACTTGATTTCTCAGTTCAACACCAGCCGCCACTCTCTGCTTCCAGTTTGGAGACAGGTTGTTGTTGATTGGCCCATTAAGCTGGTTTAATAAATGATAAAGTTGTGAACGGTAATCTTCAATTTTTGTATCACCACCGGCACCTAGGCGGTATTTACCCTTAAATCCTAAGTTCAAGCAATGATATTGCAACTCTAAAAATTGTTGATTTCTCTCAGGTTGAGCTAGTCCTGAATCAAGTAGCGTGTAAAAATATTCACCGCCGAATGTTTCTTTATGAAAGGTAGAAAGCAGACTTTCATCAGCCCATTCCATTGAGCTCCATTTTGAGTTCAATACAGACTCATCAAGAATGGCGCACAAACAATAGCGCGAATTATTGATCACTTCTTTTGATAAGTGCTGATTGCGAACTTCCACCTCAAATCGTTTGATAGCCTCAACACAACGATGCTTAAGCGCTGCGAGGTTGCTCATTTCAAGCGATTGATTAATTGAAATTACAAGAGAAAAACAATCAGTTGCCGCTTCTAACAAAGGATTTTTAAATATCGATACTTTGCTACTACCCAGCGGTTTTGAAGAAGGTGGCTCGACCGACATCACTGTTTTATCAGCGTCATTTTGCGCCGGATTACTACTTGGCGTGTTTCGGCCTAGTCTACCTGGGCGTGGTTTGATAATGGTTTCGTCCATTGAAACTCTTCCTTTTAAAAAGTTAAGTTCTTATCGCCCAGAGGCTTAATTGCAGCTCTGGGTAGCTTCCTGAGAGGTGAATAGCAATTCCCCCACTGGAACGTAATTTATCCCAATGCTCACCATGCCTATTTAATTCAAAATAATGAAAACCAGCATGATAAGGAATTTGTCTTGGTGCTGTTGGTAAATTGCTAATCGTAATACCTGGAATTTGGTTATTTACCAAATCTCGAATAGTTTCTACACTGCCAATTTTAATTTGCGAAGGTAGAATTTTTCTTAATTCTTCATGGGGCACACTGGCTTTAATTGCTAAAACAAATTGAGCTGAATTGAGAATAGACTTGTCTTTTAGCGCACCAAAAGAAATACCAAATTTGCTTTGCTCAAGTTTAATTTCAGTTGCTGTTTGCTCAATAACATGGCTTAACGACTGGTATAAAAAGTTAACTACTTCATTAAATACCTGCCCTAAATTAGTATGGTCATAATTAGGTAATTTAGGCACTCTTTTATTGGCCGTGCTGAAAGTTGATAACTCGCCCGCCAGCTCAATTAAACGACTATAAAATACATTAGGGTGTAAACTATTGACACTAAGCAAGTTATTAAATATCGCATCATACTTATTTAGTGTTTGCAGCATAATAAAATCGGCAACTGAGGTGCTTCCTGCATAGCCTTGACTGAGTCTGGCGGCTATGCTTTCAGCGCGTTGCTTTATCATTGAACCAATTTCTCTAACTAACCCTGATAAAGGTTTACATTGCCCTACCTTTAAAGATGGAGGAATATACTTGGCATCTAATTTTATTTGCCCTTCACTGCTCACATCTATAATTCTCGCCAAAGGCAGTACGATATAGCCTGAATGATCATCAGAAGACAGCATCAATTTGCTATACACTTTCGCAACTTGAATAATTTCTTGAGACTGCGCTCCTAATAAATCATCACTCACTGACAGGTCATTGAGTTTATAGCGAGTCACTGTATTATCGTCGGCTGAAGATATATTAATCCCGCTATTTTTTAGCGCAGGGATGGCAAGATAAACAACTTCATCAAAAACATCTTTATTAACCACTAGCGGTTCTGGTAATGACGTTGATTGAGGCATATCTATTGGTAATAAATCTGGAGTGATTGCTGATAATGAGTCCACAGCAAACTGCCCGCTGTTAAGCAATTCATTATCAATACTTATATCGATTATCCCCCATGGATCAGCAAGATTGCCACTGCATACTTGCTTGATAACATTGGAAATATACTTATCTGCTTGTTGAAAGTGCTGAGGTCTTAAAAACATCCCTTCAGTCCAAGCAACACGAGTGTTATCACCCATTTTTAAAAATCCTTTTTTATTGCTCTCTCATGTATGTCGCAATTGCTTCTACATTTACATTAATATCGTCATAACCGGTAGGGTCAACTTCTATAACCGCTCTCCATCTTGCTTGATCTATATTTCTATAAGCAACAACAACCCCAACGTAACGCGTATTACGATTAAGGCTCATTTTATATTGCTGTACTGAATCAGGCTGAAGTTCTAACTCATCTTTTTTTAATAAGTCAGGTCCGAGTATTTTTTCAGGTGTGTCATACAAGCTAAAAAAGTCCTGCGTGTCAAAAATAGTTCTTGAGCTAAGCTCAAAAATTTTCATTACCACTGGAGAAGGACGTTCTGATGTATCTGGATTAACACTTTTAGATACATTAATGATCAGATCGGTAGAAGGGGGTACGATTTTATTCATCGTCGTACATCCCAGTACCAAAAATAGTAAACTAAAACTCAATAAGTAGAGCTTAACTTTGTACATTATTTACTTTCCTTTCTAGTGCGTTTCTTTGATTCGATCGTTATATGCTTTTAAGAAATCGTCAGACAATGCCATGGCACCTTTAGTGTTCACTTCCTGAGAAATATCATCGTATAAACTTTGATATAACTTCCAGCATTTAGACTCTACTTGACCAGGGATAATTTTTAACACATTAGAATTATCATTTGCCTGTTGATTAATTTGCACGGGAGAAACTTGCGATAACATCCCTTTTAATACGCCATCTGCACCAGCGAGTAGTGCATGTTCGTGTTTGCGTGTATCTATAAAGCTTTCTTTTATAGATTCATTTGAGGACAGAAAGCTTGCACTATTTTTTATGAACAAGTTCTGAATAACGTCATCAATGTTGGCAGAAAATTTTAATGGATTGTTTTGCTCAGCCTGGAACATTGTGTGGTTCAATCTTAATTTGTTTTTTACAATCGCGCGTTGACGTAAAGATTCCATAAGCTCAGTGAGCAATAAATTTAGCCCTTGACCCATTTCAAACCACCGTTTTTCATCATTCAGTGAACCTTTAAGCTCGTCTTTAACACCAAGTCCCTTTAAAAACGCATCAGATAAAACCTTGTCACTTTGAACCACGTTTTTTACTGGTGCAGACTGTATGTCCGGCTTGTGCTCATTAGCGTGGCTATTTGAACGGGGGGGTTCTTGAATAGGCGCAGGGGTATCAACAGGTACTGATGAATTGTTAGCGTTATTGCCAATATCAAACTCATCGGTATTCATAAGGCGCGTTAATTCATCCCAGTCTTCAGGAATATGGTTATCTGTTGTTTGTTGCGCAGTCACTGATATCTCAGGCATCGACTCATTCATAATTGAGTCATCGAATGAAGGTATCTCCTGCTCAGCCGGTTGAGTATTTTGCGCAGCAAAAGAATCTACTGATTGAAAGTTGCTTGGAGCAGAGTTACTCACATCGGCTTGCTGATCAGATGCTAGCACCACATTGACTTGAAAATCGCCAATGGTTAATACATCACTGTCTGACAAACGTTGTTTGTTACCTTGGCCAAGCGGTGCTACAGCAAAATTAATAAATAAACCATTGGTTGAATTATCGTACACGTAAAAAGAGTCACCTTCTTTTTCTATTGTGCCGTGTTTACTTGAGATTATTTTTTCGGGATCGGGAAGGTGCCAATCACACGCTTCAGAACGACCAAAAGTTAATGAATCTTTTACAGTTTTGGTAGCTTCAATTTCAGGCGAGAGTCTGTGATAACTAGTGATGTTTAGTATCAGTTCCATTTGATAAGTCAGTCCCTTATATCATTATTGTGAACAGGATAAAGTAGAAGCGAAACTATTGTCAACATTGAAATGAACACAGAAAAATATCGCGCTATTGATTTTGTATCTAAAACAGGACGTTTGATAAACGCATTATATAGCGTTGAACTATTTTATTTTAATGCTTTATAACTAGGCTAAAAATAGCCTGTTTTAGAGACACCTTCTAGCTTTAAACAGACTTTTTCAATTAACAATAAGGCAAGTTTACCTACAACAATATGTCATTCAGGCATTGCTATAATTGTATATTTTTGTAAAATACGTGCTTATATCAGAGGGAAAATTGATAGATAAGCAGAGAATATTTACCTTTGTAATTATTTAACTTAACACAATAAAAGGATTTTTTTATGAGTAGTACTAATGATAACAACGATAAAACTCAGATTGCTTCCCTAGACTCAAACAACAAAAAAGCGTCGAGCATTCGTAAACAAAACCTACTTGGCAAAAAAATATCTGGCCGCTACCTTATTGAAGAGCTGATCGGCCAAGGTGGGATGTGTTACATCTACCGTGCGCGCGATACCTTTTTAGAAAACAGCAGTCGCTCAGAAGCCACAGTAGCAATTAAAGTACTTCAAGAAGAATTCTCAAGCTCTGAAGAAGCTATTTCATTACTAAAGGATGAAACAGCAAAAACACAGCAGCTTTCACACCCAAGTATTGTAAAAGTGTACTCAGCAGACTCTGACGGCGATTTATATTATGTCACTATGGAGTTAATTGAAGGGGAAACACTAGAACAAATAATTAAACGAAACAAGCCCTCTGGTTTAGCATTTAAAAAAGCAAAAGCTATTTTGGAGCAGTTAACCAACGCGCTTATATATGCCCACTCCCGTGGCGTCATTCATAACGACCTTAAACCTTCAAATATTATTTTTGACTCTAACGGCAATCTTAAAGTACTTGACTTTGGTATTGCCAAACATAAAAGCTTAGACGATCAATACGCTGTAAAAAATGACAGTGAGTTGGCAACAATTGGTGGCTATACCCCAACATACGCAAGTCCTGAGCAATTAAAAGGTGGTGAAGCATCGGTGAAAGACGATGTTTTTTCTTTTGCCTGTATTGCCTATGAACTTCTCAGCAGTAAACACCCCTTTAACCGTGTTGCTGCAGACAAAATACCTAAAAATACAACGGTGAAAAAACCAAGTAACTGCCCTATTCTTTTGTGGAACAATTTAAATAAAGCATTAATTTTAAATGCAAGTCAAAGGCTTGAATCATTAGAACCAATTTTAAAAAGCCTCACAACAAATTTAAAGCCTGCCATTTTTGCAAGCGTCGCTAGTATCGCCATTATTGGTTTAATTACGCAAAATTATTACTCAAGCTCTGATAATACAAAACAATTACAGGCACAACTCGATAATGCCAAAGCAATTAACCAACAAGTAGAAGCGTGGATGTCTTGGCAAGGGCCAACTATTTTAAATAAACTTGAACAAATTCCACCACAATATGAAGTGCTTAAACAAGGGTTACTAAGATCAAACCAGCAAAGCATATTAGAGAGCTTTAATGATGAAGCTAATCAGTTTAATAATATTGCAGGTCGTAAATTTAAAGATTTTGATAAAATCATAGCCGTCTACTCTGATGCATTAGATTATTACCCTGATTCAGAAAAACTGTCGATGCAATTAGAAAGTGTACTTAGAGAACGCCAATCAATTATTTTTGATATTACAGCCAGAATCGATTTATTACTTGAACAGTCGCGTTATAACGAAGAGCAGCCCAATAGTATTGCCCACTTAGTTTCAGACTTAAAAGAAGTTGATAAAACTTACCGTTATCAGCCAACAGATCTTCACCTTGATAATTTTACTGTTGCGTTAAATACCGCTATAGAAAGTGACGATGTAATCACTCAAAAAGTTCTCTTAAACGTGGGTAAAATCGTTTTTACAAACAACAAAAAAGCGGATGAGTTACTAGCAAATTTAATGCAGCGAGAATCTGCGATTAATGCATTAACTGCATATCAGCAAAAGGTTAATTTAGGCGAACAAGCCGACTTTCCGCGTGCCGATGCAGTGGTGTTTTATGGCCCTAAGTTTCAACGTTTCTCGGCTCAATTAGAAACAATAGAAGATCATAAAGCGTTAATGGAGTTTGAAGAGTTTATTAAGTCTGAATCAACAGCATTACCGAATGACTTCTCACTTTTAGTGTCGTTAAAAAAAGAATTGTCGAGACGTTACATCAGTACAGCTAACGATTTAATGAAAAAAAGAATGTATAAAGCTGCTGAACGCTTAGTTGAAAAAAGTGAAGCGATTACTCAGTCGTTAGATAATATGCTTTAAAAAGAGTATATATTTATTGCTCAAAAATAGCACAGCGGTAATTGAATAACGATTACATAGCTATTAGACTAAAATCAAAATACAGATAACAAAGTCAAGGACGACGAGTGCATACATACCATCATACACTCCGCCAAGATTTTACATATTTAGAGTTTTTATAATTAATGGAGTACCTATGAAAAATTTAAGCTTACTAGCTGCAGCCCTGATACTCTCAGGCTGTTCAGCAACATCTAAAATCAGCAAAAGTGAAGATGTCGTTATTGAGCCTACGCCTCAAATGAGCGAAGAAAATGCACCAATATCACTGACGGTTATTACTAACCCAGCTGATTCTAAAGTACGGATAATGAATATAGTGCCAGTATATCAAGACGCTATTGAATTAGATTCCGGTAAGTATGATATCGAGGTAAGTAAAGCTGGTTATGTTACTTATAGAAAATGGATAACGGTTGATAAAAAAACCATTTTAACTATAGAGCTCGATGAAAAACAGTTAAGCCAATCAGCGCAATAGACTGTTTAAGAAAGTGAAATGCCTTTAATAAATAAAGGCATTTAAACATTAATAATAAACAGACCATGCATAACTACCCAAGCTTAGATTCACCGCAATACACAGCCACAATACCAATATAAATACACGTTTTTGTGACTTATGTCGTAAGGTTTGCTGAGCGATAAGTGCTCCAGGCCATCCTCCAAATAGAGCCAATAGATGTAAATGCCGTTCGGGTATACGATGTACTTGTTTACGGTTTGACTGCACTGCTTTTCGTTTATCCCACGCGTAGTATAAAAATGTGATACCACTGAGAAATGAAATATATATTGGTATAAACATCTCAATTTTATGATTTAAGTAAGCAAGCCATAATGCGACTATAAACACGCTCGAAAATATAATTAAGGTACTTTTTATCAAAAAATAATCGCCTATAATAAGAATAATAAAAATAAACACTCGGGTTAAATTATGACATATTTAAAGGCTGTGATGCTGCTGTTATCACTATCTATATTTAGTATTCAAGCAAACAACAAAACAGACTCACTAGCGCCAGAACTTGAGATATTCGCGCCTTACTTAGGTACGTGGCAAGCTGATTTTAATACCGAAAAAGGTAAGCCAAGCATTCAAGATGTGAGTAAATGGCAGCGCGTACTCAATGGTAAAGCCATTCGTACTACACACTCTATCAATGAGGGTGAGTATGGAGGGGAATCAATGATTTTTTACGATATTAAAAAGCAGTCTTTGGTGTTTTATTACTTTACTACCGCAGGCTTTTACACCAAAGGAACAATAAAGGTACTCAGCCCGACTCAGTTTGTTGCCTATGAAGATGTTACTGGTAGCAAAGAAGGGATCACTAAAGTTAAATCAACCAGTGAATTTAAAGATCAACAGTTTGTTGTTTCTACCTCTTATTTAAAAAAAGGGGAATGGACTAAACCGGAACAGCGTATTTACACTCGCAGTACAAAAACCGTTAAATTTAAATAACTTTGGACTTAAAACTCAAAAGGCAGCCTAGGCTGCTTTTGTTATTTATAAAACCGCTATTATTTTGCGAATTTTTTAAATGGTTCGTCAACTGGTGTATCAGCTAAGTGATTGGTGTAATTGCTCATTACTTTTTGCGATAAACCAACAATTATTTCTAGCAGTTGCTGTTTACCGTAACCTACTGCAAAAAATTTCTCAATTTGCTCATTGCTGATTACGCCGCGATTGCGTGTCATTGCAAGCGTAGTTTCACGCAGCGTTTCAAGTTTTGCATCTGCAAGTGGTGTTTCATTAACGAGTGCATCAACAATACCTTGATCAACTTTCATTGAAGCGGCAATTGCGCTGTGTGCTGGTACACAGTAATGGCATTCGTGCTCAACATTAATTGACTGCCATACCACTGTTAGCTCTTCTGCGTTAAACGATGTTTTTTGAAATAAGTCGTGCAGTACTTGGTAGCCTTTAAGTAGCGTAGGTGCTTCTGCCATTACTGCATGAAGGTTTGGCACCATACCAAATGCAGCTACTGAATCAGCCATAAGCGATTTTGATTCTTCAGGTGCGTTGTCTTGAGTATATAACGTAAATTCTGCCATGTTCTGCTCCAATAAATTAATGTAATTAACTAACTTCGAAACACATACTATTTGATTTTGAGCGACTGCTCAAGTTAAAATTGAACAGTCGCTCAATTTAATAGAAACAATTATGGCCAATAAAGTAAAATTTGAACGCGAGCAAGTTGTTCGTGCCGCTAGTCAATTATTCTGGGAGAAGGGCTTTCATGCTACATCCACTCGCGATTTGCAAGATGCAATTAATATGCGCCCAGGCAGCATTTATGCGGCATTTGGCTCAAAGGAAGGTTTATATTGTGAAGCGATAAAAAATTATGCCAAGCAGATGCAAAGCCTAATAGATGAACGTTTAGCATCGTGCAGCAGTATTCTTGGGGCACTGCAAGACTTTGTAGAGTATGTTGTTATTTCCTCAAAAGGTCATACTCCAAGTGCTATCTGCATGTTAGTAAAGGCCAATAATGAATTTATTGAGAAAGACAGTTACCTTTACCAAATCAGTGCAGAGCTGATGATAAACTTTGAACATTACCTTACTGAACTATTTGCACTCGCCATAGCTGATAAAGAGTTAAGTGGGAATATTTCACCCGTAGAGTATGCTCGCTTTTTCCAAGTACAATTTACAGGATTACGTAGCTATTTTAATCGACCAAATGTAGAACAATTAGCCAAACCAATGATCGAAAATATGTTTTCACTGATGAAAAGTCTTTAGCTGAAAACTAATTACAAATAAAAAGGCAGCTAATAAAGTTAGCTGCCTTTTTAATCTAAAACCAAAGTTCGACGATTAGGTTTTTAATTTATTAAGCTCAGAATCTTGCTGTGCAACCAGTTTGTTCAACTCTTCACTGCTATCACCTGCTTGAGCAGATAAATCAGAAAGCTGAGAAGCCGCATCCGAAATTATCGTCAAGTTACGATTTATTTCTTCGGTGACTAAGCTTTGCTCTTCGGCAGCCGTTGCAATATGGGTGATTTGATTGGTTATTTCATCTACTTTAACAACCACACTATGCAGAGCATCAAACGCTGTTGAGGTTTCATCTACTGCATTTTCGGCGCGTACTACGCCTTTTTCAATAACAGTCGATGCATTACCCACTTCTAAAAGTAAGCTATCGATTAAACTGCTAATGTCATCCGTAGATGAACGCGTTTTAGATGCTAAAGCCCTAACTTCATCAGCTACAACAGCAAAACCACGTCCATGATCTCCTGCTCGTGCAGCCTCAATAGCTGCATTTAAAGCCAGCAAGTTAGTTTGTTCAGAGATTGTTCGGATCACATCAAGTATCTGGGTAATATCATTACTACGTGCTGCTACTTTTTCAACCGCCTGATTAGCTTCTTTAATTTCCTCAGACATGGTTTTAACTTGCGTCATCGCCGATGATAAGCTCGATTCACTGCTTACCACTAAGGTATTAATTTCATCTGCTTGTTGCGCTGACTGCTCTGAAGCTTTTGCCACTTCAAGTGCTGTCGCGCTCATTTCATTCATTGCAGTGACCACACTTTCAATTTCTTTAAACTGTGCTTGCACATTATGCTTAGTTTCTACCGCAATATTAGAGGTAACTTCACCTTGGTGCTTGGTTTGATCTGAGACCGCTTTCAGCTCACTGATCAATTCACGAAGTTTTGATAAAAACTTATTAAATCCTCCAGCCAGTGCTATAAGCTCAGCGTGAGTATCAACATGCAGAGTTTGTGTTAAATCACCTTCCGAGCTTGCTAAATTGTCAACCCGCTCCTGAATTTGTTTAAGCGGCGCAACAACACTGCCTACAACAAGCTTCATTACTACAAATGCTAATACAGCAATCACTGCACCCGTGATCAAAATAATCACGCCCAGTTCTTTTGCTGCCTCAGACATCCCCGCAGTTAATTGAATAGGCCCTTCAAAAGCAAGTTCAGCGGGTACTTCAATTAGCAACATCCATTTCACATCAGCAAGCTTAATTTCAATCGGGTAAGACACCATTATCTCTGCGCCTTGCTTGTCTATTCCCTGAGTGCCTTTTAGTGCTTTGTAACTCTCATAACTTTTATCACTAACAGCTTCTTTTAGCGGGCGGCCTAATTTTTCTTTGTAATGACTCGTACCAACAATTAAGCCCAAATGGCTGAGTAACGTTACCTTTGCTTTGCCATCATAAAGCGCTTTTGAAAGCTCTTCTGTTAATTTTTGAAATACAGGTAAGGTAATATCGGCCCCTGTTACGCCAACAAACTTTCCCGACTTAACAATGGGTACAACGAGTGAAGTCATCATTTCTGAATAACCCGGTGTTATCTCATAAAGGTAGGGTTCCATAATGCACGGTTTTAATTTATCTTTCGCACACAAATACCATTCGGCTTCACGTAAACCAAATTCGTTTATTTTATCAGCGTATTTTTCTGCTGCGTCTTCCACAACCTGTTGTTCAACCATACCGTTGCTGTTTTTGGTAAAATATATTTCTAATGAACCGGCACCGGCAACAGAGTGGTCATAACCTTGGGTAAATTCGCTATCTTTACCGTCAAAGCCATTTTTTTCAAACTGCGAATATATAGAAGAAATAACGTCATTACTTTCTAATATTGAACGATTTAGTAAAACAACCGACTCTCGGTCTAGTGATGTTTTCTCAGCATCCTCTAAAATACTACCCAAAGAGAAAGGCACTCGGTAGGCTTCGTTAATAAAGGCAGCAATTTTTTCACCATAAGCTGCTGCGTTTGCTGTTAGCCGCCCATCGACCTCATTTACAATTAAGGTTTCAGCCTCAGCAGAGGTGTTGGCATTACTCGACGAGAGTTTAGACCAAAGTATGCCTGAAAATAGTATTACCGTTAAAAGTATACTTCCGACGCTTATCCACAATAACTTTTTTGCTAACGCTATTTCCCGCATTTATAACTACCTTGCTTTACTTATTTATTTTTTAGTTTAGACCAAATTAAACAACATATTATTAATTATTTTGAAATAATATAATTAACTTAAATTTCACAACTAACCATCGTTTAACTTTGCTTATTTAGTCGCTTGGTCACTAGCACAACAATCAGAAGCAAGCTAACACTTACCCACAAGCAAGCCTGTAGCCCATATAGTTTATACATTAATCCCGAGAATACTGTCCCAACCAGTCGACCGGTTGCATTAGCCATATAATAAAAACCCACATCTAATGATACTGCATCGCTTTTAGCAAGGCTGACTATCAGGTAACTATGCAAAGAGGAGTTAACCGCAAAAGCAGCACCAAAAATTAACAAACCGGTGATCAAACTGATATGAATAGCAATATTAAACTGCATGAGCACTGCTAATATAAAAGTAACCCCCGTTAAAGCAATGGCCCAGTAGTATGCCTTATTAAGCACATCGATTTTATTAGCCGAATTACCGGTTATTTTAGGGGCTTGTGACTGCACAGCTCCATACGCAATAACCCACAGTGCCATAAAACCACTTACCCACCAATGATCCCAGTTAAACTGGGCGGCCAAATAAACAGGCAGCGCAACTACAAACCATACATCACGTGCCGCAAATAAACATAATCGCGCAGCACTGAGTAAATTAATTGCTCTGGATTTTGAAAATAACTCCTTAAATTTAGGCTTATTTTTGGCTTTACCCATATCACCTTTTAAGTAAGTAAGGCTAACCAGCCAAGCAATACCTAACAGAGCGATCAGTGCAAATAATGCGCCTTTAAAACCCACTAAAGTTAATAGTAACCCACCTAAAAAAAAGCCAATGCCTTTGAGCGCATTCTTTGAACCAGTTAGTAGCGCAATCCATCTATATAGTTTACTTTGCCCTGTTTCGTCATCAGGCACTAAATACTTAATTGCGCTTTTAGCACTCATTTTATTCAAATCTTTGGCAATACCACTGAGCGCTTGTGCAGCCATAACGTAAAAAACGCCCAGCCAATCACTAGGTACACATAACATAGCTAAGGCAACAAGCTGTATGCCTAAGCCAATATTCATGGTTTTATTTAAGCCTAAATGCGCGCCAAGCCACCCCCCCACTAAGTTAGTGATCACCCCAAACACTTCATAAAACAAAAACAGCATAGCGATGGCAAGTGCATCATATCCTAGCTGATGGAAATACAGCACCACCAGCATTCTCAGCGCCCCATCGGTTAAAGTAAACGCCCAATAATTACCGGTAATAATTAAATATTGTTTTATCGCTTGAGGTAAATCACTAAGTTGAGCAAACATGGTTAATACCTTGGGCTAATTAACTACATCACTTTTTGCTACTTTTAGCATAAGTTCGGCGGTACGGTTTGCATATCCCCACTCATTATCGTACCAAGCATATAATTTAAGCTGGGTATTATTAATCACCATGGTAGAAAGCGCGTCAATAGTACAACTACGCGGATCGGTTTTATAATCAATAGACACAAGTGGCTTCTCTTCATAACCTAAAATCCCTTTTAATGTGCCCTCTGCAGCCTGATAAAACCACTCATTTACTTCATCTTGCGTAACACCGTGCTCAAGCTCAAATACACAGTCGGTAATTGATGCATTAGTAAGTGGTACACGAACAGCATGGCCATTAAGTTTTCCTTTAAGCTCAGGGAAAATATGCGTAATAGCCGTAGCACTGCCTGTTGTGGTGGGAATTAAACTGGTACCACATGAGCGAGCTCGACGTAAGTCTTTATGTGGGGCATCAATAATAGTTTGGGTGTTAGTTATATCGTGAATAGTAGTCATAGAGCCGTGTTTAATACCCACTTTTTCTTGTAGTACTTTAACAATTGGCGCTATACAGTTTGTTGTACATGATGCCGCTGTAACAATTTTATGCTCATCAGGATTATATAAATCATCATTTACGCCCATCACTACATTTAAAATACCGTCTTCTTTCACCGGTGCAGTCACTACCACACGTTTTACACCTTGAGCTAGGTAGTGATTTAATAATTCGGTGGTTTTCATCACACCGCTGGCTTCAATGACTACATCGCAATCAGACCAATCAGTATCATCAATGTTTTTATTGTTAGTTACAGCAATAGTGTGTTTTCCTACACTAAAGCTGTGCGCTGATGCTATTACATTGTGTGCCAAACGCCCATGTACTGAATCAAATTCGAGTAAATGTGCATGCGTTTTAGCATCGCCAGCAACATCATTAATTTTAATAAATTCAATTTCTGGCCAATCAAGTGCTGCACGCAATGTTAAGCGCCCCATACGGCCAAAACCATTAATCCCTACTTTAATTGTCATAATAAATACCTTTAAAAGTTAATTAACAGCAGTTTGCTGCACGCTCAGGGCGGTTACCCATTGCATTGAGTCGATTTAAATCATCGTTATAAAATTCAATATTAGCGCTACGGGTTTGTGCTAGTACATTTTCAGCCCACTCTGGTAGGGCTTTATTAATACTGTAATACACCCATTGATTTTGCTTACGATCGCTCAATAAGCCACATTGCCTAAGCTGGGCTAAGTGACGAGATACTTTAGGCTGGCTAAGCTCAAGGGCTGCCACAAGCTCGCATACACATAATTCTTGCTCATGGCTAATTAGCAGCATGGCTTTTAAGCGCGTATCGTCAGCTAAGCATTTATAAAACTGTAGTGGGTTGAGTTGTTCCATAGCGTCCTCGTTTGGTTTATGCACATACAATAAAACAAAAAACAAACATATGGAATAGTGAATATATGAAATTTCGAATGTAACTAGATTTATCTATTTTCAATTCATTTATAAATATAGTAGCGAATAAAAAACACGCGATGATCACTCATGGCGTGTTTTTATAAACAAAAAAAAGAGGTAAATTAAATAACTGAAAGTTCTACCTCAATATTACCACGTGTTGCGTTTGAGTATGGGCATACTTGATGTGCTTTATTTACAAGCTCTTGCGCCGCTGCTTTATCCATATCACCTAGTGATACAGCAAGCTTTACAGCAATACCAAAACCGCCTTCAATAGCACCAATAGACACTTCAGAGTTAATGTAAGTATCGCTTGGTAAAGCAACTTTTTCGCTACCGGCTACAAATTTAAGCGCACCAATAAAACAGGCTGCATAACCTGCTGCAAATAATTGCTCTGGATTAGTGCCTTGCCCATCATCACCACCTAACCCTTTAGGCGTTGATAAGTTAACATCTAAACGACCATCATCCGATTTAGCTACCCCTTCACGTCCGCCTGTTGCCGTTGCTTTTGCTGTATAAGCTACATTTTGTAATACATTCATAGTGAACTCCTAAGATTTAAAATTTTCACATTACTTACTTTGTGTGCAAAATAATAGAACAACTAAATTCTGATTGCAAATACTTTGCATGCAAACTAAAATACTCTGTATTGAAATGAAGGATAAAACGATGTCGTTTGAACAGTTAAAATTAAAAAATCAGCTATGCCATCGTTTATACATGGCGTCCAACAGCATAGCCCGTGCCTATCGAGAACCTCTAGCTGAGCTTAACCTTACCTATCCTCAGTATGTTGTTATGATGGCGCTGTGGGAACAAGATGAAGTAACCATCGCTGAGCTAATAGATAAAACCGCAATTGATGGTGGCGCGCTTACTCAAATATTAAAAAAGATGACCAGCAAGTCACTACTTAACGTTATAAAGGACGAACACGATAAGCGTAAGCGTTTGGTGCAATTGACTCACACGGGTCAATCTTTAAAACTTAAAGCTGCTGATATTCCAAAAACAATTTTCTGTAAATTTGACAGTATCGACACTAACCAAGCACAGCAATTAATGAAGTTACTCGATTTAATCGTTAGCGACTTAAGCACCCAGACTGAAGATGAAAGTGTCGATGCTAAAGACAGTCCCAAGTTAGTGCAAACCTAGCGTAAATTTATCCAATGTGGTGCTTAAGCTTTTTTATAGTTTAGTTATAAAAAATTAACTTATTGATTTATATTCATAAAATATTCAAATAACAATTGGCATACTTCTTCCTACTCCCTTATTGACGTTAGCAACACCAAGGAACAAGCTATGTTTAATTTTTATAATACTTTGTATTTTTTGTGGCGTTTGGATATTAGCGTTTGGCAAGTAAACGAACCAACAAATACGCATACCACCAGCGAAAAAGAGCGAATGTACTCTCGTTGAACTATTTTTGAACAGACTTTGCAAGCTGAGTCATAGCGTTGTATTGTAAAAGACTATTTAACCGGATAGTGGAACGTGTATGCATGCTTTAGAAGTTAATTTTGACGGCTTAGTCGGCCCTACTCACAACTACGCAGGTTTGTCGTATGGCAATGTTGCCTCGTTAAATAACGCGGCGAGCTTTTCAAATCCGCAAGAAGCTGTGTTGCAGGGCTTGGCTAAAATGAAAGCCATGCACGATAAAGGCTTAACCCAAGGGGTATTTGCACCTCATGCTCGTCCAGATTTAAATGTATTGCGGCGTTTAGGGTTTACTGGCAACGATGCACAAGTCATTAATAAAGCCTTTAAAGCCGATCCTATTTTATTGCGCGCCTGTTACTCTGCCTCTGCCATGTGGACCGCTAATGCAGCCACCGTATCGCCTTCACCTGATACTAACGACGGCAAGGTACACTTTACTGCGGCTAATCTAAACAATAAATTTCATCGCTCTTTAGAGCCAAACACCACTACACGTTTGCTCAAAGCGATGTTTAATAACGAACAATATTTTGCACACCATTCACATTTGCCTGAGCAAGGTTTTTTTGGTGATGAAGGCGCAGCAAACCATACTCGCCTGTGCGACAGCCATGGTGAAACCGGCTTAGAATTATTTGTATTTGGTGCAAGTGCCTTTAACAGTCAGCTTGTTAAACCCATTAAGTTCCCTGCAAGGCAAACTTTGGAAGCGTCTGAAGCCATTTGTCGATTGCACAATATAAAAGATACCAGCCAAATACTATTACAACAAAACCCTGATGTGATTGACCAAGGCGTATTCCATAATGATGTAATCGCGGTGGGTAACGCCAATGTTTTATTATGCCATCAGCAGGCGTTTTTAAATCAAACGCAAGCATTAGACGATATCCGCGAAGCCTATGTAGGTAACAAACAGCTTTATATTATTGAAGTGCCAACCAGCAAAGTGAGTATTCAAGATGCTGTCAGTAGTTATTTATTTAATAGCCAACTGGTTAGCCTTAGTGACGATGCAATGTTGCTCGTTGCCCCACAAGAATGCCAGCGTAATCCTGCTGTAAAAGCGTATATTGAAGAGCTAATTATTGCCGATAACCCCATAAATCAAGTGCAATTTTTTGATTTGCGCCAAAGTATGCAAAATGGCGGCGGACCTGCTTGTTTGCGTTTACGTGTGGCGCTTAATAGCCAAGAATTAGCAGCGGTAAATCCAGAGATTATTTTAAATGAGCAAAAGTACATTCAATTATGTGATTGGGCTACGCGCCATTACCGCGATAAGCTTGGTGCCAACGACTTTGCAGACCCTGCTTTACTTACCGAAAGCTACCAAGCCCTTGATGAGTTAACACAATTACTGAGCTTGGGATCAGTTTATCCCTTCCAATTAGAAGCCTAAGCTTTTTTTATAGGGGGAAGATACACAGTATTTAAATCTTCTTCCTGTAATTAATAATTTTAATTCAATTTAGGTTAAGTTTTTGTATCTATACTGAGTGATACTTTAAAGTATTTGGAAACCTAACATGAACTTAAAATCAACATTACTTAGTAGCGCCGTCTTATTAGCATTAACGGGTTGTGGTTCATCAAATGATGACTCCCCTATTACTCCTACCGATCCGCAAAAATCAACGTTCAGTTTAGGAGTTTCAGATGCGCCAGTAACAGGCTTAAAAGCGGTTAATGTAGTTTTTGACTCTATCACCCTTCGTTCACAAGGTGGCGAAGATTTTAGCTTCGAAACACGTGAAGCCAGCGATTCAACCGAAGCTGAAATGGTTAACTTATTGGATTACACTGGCGATGATATTTTTTCCTTACTAGAGGGCGAAGACGTACCTGCAGGTGAATACGCGTGGATACGTGCTGATGTAATTAATGGTGATATAAACAACCTAACCGAAACTTCGCATGTTGTTTATGAAGATGACAGCACTGCACCGTTAATCGTAAAACGAAAAGGCAATGACGGGATCGGTGAAATTCAACTTGATGGTTTTACTCTGAATCAAACGGACAACACTTTTGTACTTGAATTTGATCTTAAAAAATCGTTAGTTGCGCCACAAAGCGGTAACGAAATAGTATTAAAACCACGTGGAGTTCGTCTTGAAAACCTCGCTGAGTCACAAGATATTGAAGGTACAGTAAGCGAATCACTTTATGCAAATTGTGAAACCGATAACATTGAGGTTGCCGCCGAAGATGGTTCATTTGGCCATGCTGTTTACTTGTATAACAGTGATGTAGAGCAACCACTTGATAATTACGAAGTCACTGAGGGTGAAACCCCTTTAGACGCACCATTGGCTACTGCAAATGTTGTACTTAACAATGAAACTAGCCAATATGAATTTGAACTAGCATTTATTACGCCTGGCGATTATCAGCTAGGTTATACCTGTAACGCGCATATTGATGATGCCGAACTACAAGATGAAGCGTTTACCCTATATCAAGTTAAGCCGGTGGCGGTTGTAGCCGGTGAAGATACCGAAGTGACATTTGATATTGCTCAGTAAGCATCAACTTTATAAATTCTAGCCCGCACCTGCGGGCTTTTTTTTTGGAGGAACTATGACACATAAAGTAATTTTAATTACCGGTGCATCTAGTGGTATTGGCGAGGCGACCGCTAAAACATTAGTTAATAATGGTCACAAAGTAATATTAACTGCGCGCAGTGAAGATAAACTCAATAAACTAGTTGATGAGTTAGGCCATGAAAGTGCATTTAGCGTTTCAGCCGATGCCACTCAGTTTAGCGAGCTTGAGAGTGTAGTAAGTAAGGGCATTAAAAAATTTGGGCGATTGGACGCAGCATTCGCTAACGCGGGCATGGGTGTGTCATCACCTGGCACCGAAAATGGCGACCCCAATGAGTGGTCAACCATGGTTGACCTTAATATTAAAGCGTTGTTGTGGACCGCAAAACTCACTTTGCCTCACTTACGTGAAAACCAAGGGCATTTTATTTTAACCAGCTCTGCAGCAGGAAGAAGACCCATTGACGGCTCTATATATGGTGCTACTAAATGGTTTGCACATGGCTTTGGTCAAAATTTAGCAGAGGAAATGAAACCATGGCATGGTCGCTGTACCACTATTGCACCAGGCATGGTGAACACGCCTTTTTTTGATGAAGCAAAACCAGATAAGCTCGACCCTCAAGACGTGGCCGATGCGGTATTATTTGCCATTGAAGCTAATCAGCGTAATAGCGTGCGCGAAATCTATTTAATGCCCACCAACTAATAAAATATAAAGGCCAATATTTATTGGCCTTTGCTTTAAAAGTACTTAATTGTGCTTTGTTAAAATTACTTTCGACTAAATCAATGAAAAGTCACACATTGAAACCTCCCTTACCATGCTAAATCACAACTTTATGTCTACTATATAAAGAAAGTAATTCAATAACTGGAACCCATTTAATGGCTCCCAATAAAACTAATAATATGCCGACTCATCAATATGTTACTAATGACCCGTTACACCAGCTTTTTGATGCTGTCGATTCAATATCAGTGCAAGGTTATGATGAGCAACGACGTGTAATTTATTGGAATAAAGGCAGTGAATTGCTTTATGGGTATTCACAGCAAGAAGCCATTGGCAAAAAACTCGAAGATTTAATTATACCCACACCAATGCGAGAGCCCGTAATTGAAGCCCATAGTAATTGGATTAAGCATGATATTGAAATTCCCGCCTCAGAACTTATCCTCAAACATAAAGAAGGTAATGATGTGGCTGTATTTTCAAGCCATGTTATGTTTACCAATCAATACGAAACAAAACAAATGTATTGTATTGATGTTGACCTGTCTGAGGTGCATAAAGCGCAAGCTGAAGCCACATTTAATGCCAGTATGTTGAAGACTATCTTTGAAGCCATTCCTGACTTATTTTTTGTACTAGAGCAAGATGGCACTATTGCTGACTATCACGCAAACAATAACAACGATCTGTATGTCTCACCTAAGCAGTTCATTGGTAAAAAAATGATTGATGTACTACCTGAAAAAGTAGCTCATAAGTTTCAACTTCATATTGAAAAAGCAACAACGCAAGGAAAGATGGTCAGCTTTGAATACGAATTAAACATGCCTGAGGGCATAAATTATTATGAGGCGAGGGTACGTTTATTAGCTAAGAAAAGCCAAATGATGGTGATAATTCGTGATATTAGTGAGCCACACCGCTCCGCTGAACTAATTCGCCGTCAGGCACATTTTGATAGCTTAACGGCTCTACCTAATCGCTTTTTATCGCTTGATCGATTATCGCAGATATTAATGGAAGTACAAAAAAATCATGTAAAAGCCGCTGTATTCTTTTTAGACCTTGATGATTTTAAAAAGGTAAATGACTCTTTAGGCCACGAAGTCGGCGACAAATTGTTAATTGAAGCGGCACATAGATTACAACAAGCACTGAAAAAAAATGACACGGTTGGGCGTTTGGGTGGTGATGAATTTATTGTTTTAATATCCAGTTTAGATGATGAAAGCGATGCCTTAGTAATTGCTGATCGGTTACTTAAAGCATTTAGAAAGCCCTTTAAACTCGAAGGCAGAGACTTAATACTGACATTAAGTATTGGTATTGCAATTTCCCCTAAAGATGGCACCTCTGCGTCGGTATTATTACGAAATGCGGATACGGCTATGTATCAAGCTAAAGCTTTGGGTCGCAATACCTCTTCTTTTTTCACCCCGCAAATGAACGTTGCAATGCGCCGCCGTTTTGAAATAGAAGAGCAAATGCATGGTGCACTGGAGCGAAACGAATTTGAGCTTTATTACCAACCGCAAATAGATGTAAAAACAAACACTATCATTGGCGCTGAAGCTTTGCTACGTTGGCATAATATTGTGTTAGGGGAAATTACCCCTGATGAATTTATTCCTATTGCTGAACAAACTGGCTTAATTGCACCTATTGGTGTGTTTGTTATTAATCAAGCTTTACGTTTCTTAAATGAATGGCAAACTGTCAACAACCAGCAATACACCATGGCTGTTAACTTATCGCCGCGTCAGTTTAGAGAACCAGAGCTGGTGAATATAATTATTCATGCTCTTAATGAAAACACCATTAGTAACGAATGTTTAGAATTAGAAATTACCGAAGGGGTACTAATGAATAGCCAAGCCTCAATTCATGATGCCTTAGTGCAAATTGATGAGCTGGGCATAAAACTGTCAATGGACGACTTTGGCACAGGCTATTCATCATTAAGTTACTTACGAGAATACCCTTTTGATGTGCTAAAAATTGACCGTAGCTTTATTGCAGGGATAACAGATAACAAGGCCGACTGTAATTTAGTAAAAGCGGCCATAGCGATGTCACACAGCCTAGAAATAAAAGTAGTTGCAGAGGGAGTAGAAACCAAAGAGCAGCTAGATTTACTCAACGAGCTAAACTGCGATATTGCTCAAGGATTTTATTTAAGTAAGCCCTTGCCGGCCGCCAAGCTGCTCAATTTTTCATTGCGTTACTTAAAAGCACTTTAGTTAAAAAGTGCTTTTATAGTTATGTTTTAGCTCATGATTTTAAAGAGTAAATCGCGCACAGTAGCGGGCTCAAACGGTTTGTCACATATTGCGTCCACACCCGCTTGAGCAATGTTTGCTAAATGGGTATCGTTGGCCTCTGAACTCACCATAAGTATTGGAATATGTGAGTACGCATTCGACTGCCTTACCGTTTCGGTTAGTTCTTTACCATCCATTTCTGGCATATTGTAATCTGTAACAATTAAATCAAATGATTGATTATTAAGTATTTCAATCGCTTGTTTACCGTCTTCTGCCTCTACAGGTTCAGGAATACCCATCCCCGCTAGCACTCGTATTATATGTTTTCGCGCAAAACGACTGTCATCAACCACCAATACGCGAAGTAAAGTGACATCAAAGTGCTCTAGCTCCACCTCTTGCTCGCTAATAATATCCAAAGTCGCTTTTAGCGCACGGGTGATCTCGTCGGCACTAAACGGTTTTGGTAAAATAGCTAATACACCCGACTGCCTAAGTTGCTCTAAATGGCGCTTATTACGCTCGCTCGACACCAGCATAAACGCCTGCTGCTCAGTATTGCTGTTACTGCGTATTACCTGCAATAAAGAATCTGCAGTACCGTCACTAAAATACATACTACTGATCACTAAATCTGGGTGGAAATTTGATAAAGCAGCCAGCGCGCTTTCTTGAGTACTGGCCGTTTCAATTTGTGTAACCCCACACTGAGCCAGTGATTTTTTTATTAGCTTTTGTTGCACTTCAGAAGGCTCAACTAATAAAATAGATAAGTTAGCTATTGCCGTTAAATCACTCATTTCAATCCTGTTATTAGTCTTTATATAATTTTTTATAACCTTCATTATAAAGCAATAACTTATAAGAAAAAGCTAAAACAGCAACAAAACAACTTGTTTACCCAAACTCAACAAACTCAGCTTAAAAACGATAGTTTATCCCCGCATAATAACGTCTGCCTGAATAGCTTGAGTTTAATAGCCGAGACTCTGTGTCATTACCTAGGCGCTTTACCGACTCAGATTTAGTTAAATTAATCACCGCGGCTGTCAGGCTCAAGTCCTCTAATAAAGTAATTGATGCATTTACATCAACTTGCTCGTATGGGTCTTGATACACGTTTAAACCACTATTTAAACCCAACACGGTTTCACCCCGCTTGTTGTAAGAAGCACGAATATTAAAAGCATCTCCCTCATAATATATCGAGGTATTGTACTGGTACTTAGCACTGCCAATTAAAGGCGATTTACCAAACTCTTTACCATCTACTTCTACATCGGCCTTATTGGTTTTGTTATAGGTGTAATTTGCATAAAAGCCAAAGCCACTATCAAAGGCATGCTGTATAAATACTTCCGCCCCTTTAGATACGGCATCAGTGCCATTGCCTACGGTGCTATATGGCGATACTGTAATATTTCCCGCATCAACTATGCCCTCTTTGCCGGCAAAGTTTTGCTGTGAATCAATCACCAAAGGCACGACGAAGTTATCAACAGTTTTATGAAATAGTGCTAAACCAATGGCAGAACCTTCGCTATAGTAATACTCAATCGATAAGTCAGCTTGTATTGACTCAAATGGTTTTAAGTTTTTATTACCCCCGCTACCACTAAAACCCGGAATTTCATTAAATTCAGCTCTGTCGTCGGCCCACTCATCTGAGACAAAGGTAATGCGTTGTTGTGCGCCTAAATCTGCATAATCAGGGCGAGACATCACTTTAGCAACCGCGCCTCGCACCACTACATCATCACTTATATCCCATGCAATATTAAAGCTAGGTAAAATTTGGGTATCGGTATTCTCTTGAGTAATGAGTTGATAGTCTTCAACAAATCTATCATCTCCCGTTACCGACTCGCCGGTGTCATCATTGGTATGATCCAATAAATAAGTATATAGGTCGGTTGATGATGTCATGGTTTTCGTGCGCACAACCCGTACCCCTAAATTACCGCGCACGCTATCAAATTCAAAATCACCTTGTAGATAAAATGCCGCTATTTGTTCTTCTATATCATAAATGAAGTTATCTTCTTTGCGCGTATACGGCACATAATTACTGGTCACAATATCGCGGTATTTATCCCAATCAATGCCTGGCATTTGGTTTATATTAAAACCACCAGCAATGTTAGCTTCGTTGATAAACACATCTTGTGCTAGTGGCATGCCATTGTTCCACTGGTAGCTGTCAAAACGAGTGATCCCACCCTCACTGGCTTCTGCTGCGGCAATATCAAAATTAGGATCTAAAAAGAAGGTATTCCCCGTTTCACGGTGAAGCGTGGCTTCTCGGTACTTAAGCCCAGTTTTAATTGTTCTTAAGATGCCCCAATCGGTATAAATATCAAAGTCAGCTTGGTAGTAATCTTCTTCAAGTTCACTTCGCACAAAGCTTGAATTTGACGAACCCGGATCGCGCCCACCACCCACACCATTGAGTAAGTTAGCTAACGTATTTGGATCTATATTTAAACTAATATCGTTCTCATTAATTTTCCAACCCGCTGTTTGCGCGGCATTTTCTATGCGGTTTTCATTTTCACCCGCGTTAGAACTTTTATAGGCTGCTTCCCAACTCTCTTTCGGGCCACCTTCAGAACGTGTATTACCCGCCACAAAACGGGCTTTGAAGTAATCACCTTCGTAGGTTAAGTTGAGATCAAAAGTGTCAGAGGTTGACTCTTCACGCACATAGCTGCCTCGCATCCACGGCAATTGCATATCATTTTCTATGCCACTTGCAGCTGCATCAAATTGCATTCCATTAACTATCGTGCCTGACTCATCCAAACTTACATCGGTTAAAAAGTCAGGATTTAAAGACCACTCAGGTATATCAATCACCGACTCAGTTCTATTTTTATCAAGTGAAAATCCAAAATAGTTAAAACCAATTTCTACTCGGCTAGTTGGGCGCCACTGCGTGCTAAATTGTACCCCTTCTCGCTCACGTAATTCGTTTACAATTGAACCTCGAACCACTTGAGGGAACCAGACATTGTCATAGTTATTGCCCCGAGCATCGCTTATTGAACCCCACTGATTATTATTTTCAACCGGTGCGCCATTAACATCAACCGGGTTTTCACCAATAAAGCGCCACACATTTGCATCGGTGCCACCCGAAAGAGTTCGGTTAGTGCGTTTTTGTGAGGTGTAACCAAACAACACACCAAAAGTATCAGCATCGTTCTTCCAAGAATAAAGTGCGGTTACTTGCGGCTCAGATTCTTCAGTCACATCGGCATAAGTGCTTTCAATATTAATCACCCCTGAGTTTGCATCCATACTTAGCGGCTTACGACTATGCATTAATACCGTGCCGCCCACTCCACCTTCATCTAAACGTGCCTCTGGTGATTTATACACTTCCACGCTTTCAATCATGGCTGAGGGGAGTAATGCATAATCAAACGAACGAGATGGCTCGCCTGGTGATGACGCAATAAAATTACCATTTAACTGAGAAAAGGTGAGTTCAGATGATAACCCTCTAATACTTACCGATGAGCCCTCGCCTCCGTCACGGTCAATCACTACCCCTGGTACGCGTTGTAATGAGTCTGCGACGTTTTTATCAGGAAACTTACCAATATCTTCCGCTGTAATCGCATCAACCACAGAGCTAGACAAACGTTTTATATCTAAATTAGCTGCCATACTGGAACGGATACCGCGTACCTCAATTACTTCCATATCTTTACTTTTTAATGCTTTATCTGCTGCTTCATCCGCATATGCATGATTAATCACAGACAAAATAGACATACACAGGGTTGATTTAATAAAAAGTGGGAGTGAGTGATGTGAAGCGTTGGTTTTCCGATGAGCGGTCATAGTTTTAACAGTTCCATTTAAAATACAGTTAATACTTAAAGATGATCGTACTAGCTAAAGATGGTACGAAAAAAGTAGCTGTATTTTACATAACCAAGCTTAATAGCTTGTTAATGCAAACTGATGAGTAACTGAATACCTTGTCAATAAATAGTCAATTCAAATATAAACAAGAAGTTAAGCAGCAAAATAACTATTTAGCTGCTTAGGAAGGAGTAACTAGATCAAACAACAAACACTATTATTTTTTATCACTAATAGCCTGAATATAATAACCTAAACTCGCATGAGAAAGTTCTCCCATATGACTGGTGACTAACTCACCTTGGCTATTATAAAACAAAGTGGTTGGTAAGCCCGCAGCACCTGATTCGCGACTCACATTACTGCTTTGGTCAAAAAACACATGGTTTAGGTCGAGTTGCTGTTCATTAAGGAACGCTTTTACCGTGTGTAAGTCTTCACCTTGATTGACAAACGCCACCGTAATATTTGGATTATTTTTTTGAGCCGCTTGTAGCACCGGCATTTCTTTTCGACACGGCGGACACCACGACGCCCAAAAGTTAATCACCACCGGCTTACCTTTAAAGTTTTGTAAGTTAACTTGCTGGCCTTGCATATTATGCACAACCGATTGCGGTAATTGCACACCCGTTTGGTAAATAGACAGCGCAAAATTAGGAATAATCATTGAACAAAAACCTACAAACCCAGCAATAGCGTAGTTTTTCATTACCGCTTTTTTACCACGCGCATAAAATGCTAAAACCACTATGCCGCTGAGCCAACCATAGTAACCAATAAAGCCACCGTCGCTAATATTAAAAAGCTGCCACCAATTACCTTGATAAGCATCCCACATAGTAAACACAAACGCTAAACGCGAGGCTAAAAAGCCCACTACAACTGCTTTAAAAACCGTATCTAAAATCGCTTTTTGTAATGGATGTTGGCGCGTTAATAAATAGGTAAGCCCCCAAAAAATGCCTAACCCTAAAAAAATAATTAACTGAGAAATGGAAATAACTAAAGGCCCAAGAGAAATACTTAACATTGCTACCGTCTTCTTATAATGAATTTAAGTACCTAAAATAACGGGTACCAGCATGAATTAAACGCCAACAATAACATAGTGTAAACTGTACTGATTATTAATAACGCATAATAGGTTATGTATACCAGCAGCAATACAAAAGCTATTTACCTAGTTAACATTGTTGCTGTATGTACTCCAATGCAGTCATTTTTTTATAACTTACATTTGAGTGCAATACATGAGTAGGTTCAGGATCAACAATTTCAATTGGAATAGCATAATTACGTGCAATCTCTAGTGCCATCTGGGTAATGTTTACACTAAACGAAGTACCCATAAATACCATTTTATCGGCATTTATTATTCGCTGCTGCGCCTCAGTAATGCGGTATAGCTCGGTGTAATATTCATCAAATAACAGCACAAAGGGCTTTAAAGAATAATTAAGCTTAGGCTGGTTATTTTCAATATTGAATAGCTCCAGTAAAGAGCGATGTAAGTTACTCTCATCTACATTATTCCATAACGTAGCTTGTGGTGTAACGTCATCACCTTGATGATGAAACACGGTCATTTGATCAAGCCGACCATGAATTGCAATGTAATTTTTATTACCCGCCTTACCATCTAGCCCATCAATATTTTGAGTTATTAGGTTTTTGTCGCTTAGCCAACTATGCACTTCATTAGGACCATGATGACGATAAGTTGCGAAGCGATGATAATACCAAGCTAAAAACTCACTTGGATTATTTTCATACATTGCGCGAGTGGCCATTTCCATAGGCGTATAATTTTTACTACCAATGGTCCAAAAACCATCTTCACCACGAAAAGTAGGAATACCGCTAGCAGCACTCACACCCGCCCCAGTAATGTATAACGTATTCATAAAGCCATCCCTTATATTCAGTTTTATAAACCTATAATACTTTATAAAACTGAATATTTAAGACTTTTACTCTTTAACTATTAAGCCATGAACATTTCGCTGAAAATAAAAAACAGATAACAAAGAAGCTCTTTACATTGTTAATTTAATTCAATTACGCTACAGCCTTTTTAATTACTGATACGTTGGGAACTATAGCAACAATCAACAAAAACTAATTTGTTACAATGTATTTAGCTTTCTAAAAAAATATGGGTAATCTACTTATTAAGTAACTCCCCCATCAATCTCACATACTTTTCAGCTAATTCGTCCACACTTTCTCGATGATTAGGATCGGGCTTTATGCAGTCAATGGGGCATACACTGACGCAGGTCGGCTTGTCGTAGTGGCCTACGCATTCAGTACATTTTGTTGGGTCGATTTGGTAAATTTTAGCGCCCATATAAATTGCTTCATTTGGGCACTCTGGATCGCACATATCACAGTTAATGCATTTACTATTTATGAGTAAAGCCATGATTTAACCACTAACCACGGCTTTTTTAAACGGATTGCGGGTATCTTGGTTTTCATCCAAATTGCGCATCAGTATGGCGTGCTCTAAATCGATAGTGTCAGGCAGTGGAATTTTTACAATGTGGCCTGAACCTTTGGCATCGGTAATGCTTTCGCCTTTTTTATTTTCCATACTTTCTAGGGTAAAGCTAATATTGCCTTTCGGCGTCATTAGCTCTAATGAATGGCCGACACAAAACTTATTTTTTACATCTATTTCAACCAAACCATTAGCATTACGCCCTAATACCTCACCTACAAATTGCTGCTGAGTTGATACAGAGTGACCATATTCATAATTTTGATAATCTTGATGAGCATGGCGCTTTAAAAAACCTTCGGTGTAACCACGGTGTGATAAGTTCTCAAGGGTTTTAAATAAGTCTGCATCAAATGGTTTACCTGCAACGGCATCGTCAATTGCTTTACGGTATACTTGTGCGGTACGGGCTACATAATAAAATGACTTAGTGCGCCCTTCTATTTTAAGGCTGTGCACCCCCATTTTTGTTAGTTGCTCTACGTATTGCACGGCGCGTAAGTCTTTTGAGTTCATGATATAAGTACCATGCTCGTCTTCAAATGCAGGCATATATTCACCCGGGCGACCTTGCTCTTCAAGCATAAAAACATCGTTGCTTGGTGCGCCTTCACCTAACGTAGGTATAACCGTTTTAAGGTCAATTTTATGTACCATTTCACCGGTTTCATTCTCAGTACCGGGTTTAACATCGTACTCCCAACGACACGCATTGGTGCACGTCCCTTGGTTAGGATCGCGTTTATTAATATAACCTGAGAGTAAACAGCGCCCTGAATAGGCCATACACAGTGCGCCATGAACGAATACTTCTAGCTCGGTTTCAGGGCACAGTGTGCGTATTTCATTTATTTCTTCAAGCGATAGCTCACGAGATAAAATTACCCGCTCAATACCTTGCTTTGCCCAGAACAATACACTGGCATAGTTTACTGCATTAGCTTGTACTGAAAGGTGAATTGGCATATCAGGCCATTTTTCACGCACTAACATAATTAAACCCGGATCAGACATGATCAATGCATCCGGCTTCATAGCAATTACCGGTTCTATATCTCGTAAATACGACTTAACTTTTGCGTTATGCGGCGCAATATTCGACACCACATAAAACTTTTTATTTAGCGCATGTGCTTCGTTAATCCCTATTTGTAAAGTATCTAAATCAAATTCATTATTGCGAACCCTTAAACTGTAACGAGGTTGGCCGGCATACACAGCGTCTGCCCCATAGGCAAAGGCATAATGCATGTTTTTTAAGCTACCAGCAGGGCAAAGTAGTTCAGGAGTAAACGGGGTTGAGGAAGTAACAGCTGACATGTGCGCTCCATACATCGAACCGGGTTCAAGCCGGTTGCATGAATAAGTATTAAAGCGCGCAAGTATAATGAGTGGTCAAAAGAGAAACTTTGATCAAGATCATCAAAATTTCTCTTCTGTGCTAAAAATGAAGAGCAGCAAATTTAAGTTATTTTTTACTACTTAATTGATTAGAAAATTGGCTAACCGCATCAACAACTTGTTGTGCGCCTTTTTTAATGTCATTCATCACATGGCCCGACTCATTAGAAAGATCTAATCCTTGTTGAGCTTTGTGTTTGCCCTGCTCTATAGCAGCCACCGTTGATTGGGTTAAATTTTGGTTTTGCTGTACAACATCCACAATCTCTTCAGTCGCTTTACTGGTTCTTGAAGCAAGTAAACGCACCTCATCAGCAACTACAGCAAAACCTCGGCCTTGCTCACCTGCTCTTGCAGCTTCAATGGCAGCATTGAGTGCTAGCAAATTCGTTTGATCTGCAATGCTGCTGATACTTTGCACTATACTGGCAATAAGTTGCGATTGTTTATCTAATGCTGAAATTTCTTTACCCGCTTGCTCCATTTGCACCGACAACTCATTCATAACTTGAACTGTTTTTTGTACCACCTCTGCGCCTTTATCCGCGTTATTATCGGTTTCGATAGAGGTTCCATGGGCAATACTCGCTGCTTGCTCTATAGCCAGCTCTCTTTCTACTTGGTCTGTGATCACCGTGGCAAATTTAACTACTTTGTAAAGCTCATTAGCTTCATTAAAAATCGGATTATACGACGCTTCTAACCATACTGAATGACCGTGTTTATCAATTCGCTTAAATCTGCTCGCAATAAACTCGCCATTACGCAATCGTTGCCAAAATGCTTGATATTCTTTACTGCTGGCTTCTTGCTCATCACAAAACATTCCATGGTGCTTACCTATTACTTCTTGCTTTGAATAGCCCATACTTTTTAAGAAGTTGTCGTTAACACGCAGCACCATACCTTGGGTGTCAAATTCAATCACCGCCGTAGAGCGGTGCAATGCTTTTATTAAATCTTCATTCTCTCTTGAGCTTTCAATTATTTGTGTCAGCACAGTGCAGTGCATAGTCAAATACTCAAGCTGACCTTGATCATTTTTTATTGGGTGTAAAATGCAGCGTAACCAATCTCGTTGGCCGTTTTGATGGGATACTTGAATAGCGCCCGCATAATGCTGAGCTTTACTTATCGCTTTTTTAAAAGCATGGAAATCGGCGTTATTTCTAGCATTTTCAGCAATGAAGTCTAAAATATTTTTATTAATTATTTGGTTATTTGAGTAGTTAAACTCTCGTTCAAAGTTTTTATTTTGTCTTAAAATAGCACCTTGCTTATCAAGCTCTAATACCAGCATTTCACTGTCTAAACTTTGTTTAACCTGCTCCCTTACAGAAAGCTTACTTTGTAAATCAGCGATTTGATTTTTTAAAGATTGGTTAAAAAACATATTGTTACCTTAGTGTTTGCATGCTTGCAACATGCTTTCGGGGTTTATACGCATTTATGAAAAATGAGACTTTAAACGATGTAAATCAGAGTATAGCGCAAGTTTATAAAAGTAAATGAACGTAAAAATATCGTTTTTGGTTCATAAATAGAGGCTTGATAAATTAAAAAGGCCAGCAAAGTAGAATAAATTAGGTTTTTTCGACTAAAACGCGTATAATTCGCGCCCGTTAATATTCAACCTTTTATTTAAATTATTGGAGCACAAAGATGGCTTTAGAGCGTACTTTTTCAATCGTAAAACCTGATGCAGTTGCTAAAAACCACATCGGCGCAATCTACAACCGTTTCGAAACTGCGGGTCTTAAAATCGTTGCAGCTAAAATGGTTCACCTTTCACAAGAGAAAGCTGAAGGTTTCTACGCTGAACACAGCGAACGTCCTTTCTTTGGTGCTTTAGTATCTTTCATGACATCTGGTCCAGTAATGGTTACCGTTCTTGAAGGCGAAAACGCTGTTCTTAAAAACCGTGAAATCATGGGTGCTACTAACCCTGCTGAAGCACTAGCTGGCACTTTACGTGCAGACTACGCTGATAGCATCGACGAAAATGCGGTTCACGGTTCTGACGCTGTTGAATCTGCTGCTCGCGAAATTGCGTACTTCTTCGCTGACGAAGAACTTTGCCCACGTACTCGTTAATTCGAGTTCACAGCTAACCCTGTGATGCAAAGTATGAAAAGGGCTTTCGAGCCCTTTTTTAGTCATTACGTAAAGTATTAACCGTTTATTTATGATGTTTTACTTAATGATTATAGTGGGTGAATTGTGTACAATTCTCCCTTGTAAATTTTTACCATCACCGCCACCGATTGAGGTTGTTACATGACCGAGCAAAAAAAGATTAATTTATTAGATTTAAACCGAGATGCAATGCGAGAACTATTCGTATCATTCGGTGAAAAGCCATTTCGTGGCGATCAGGTGATGAAATGGATTTATCATTTTGGCCTAGATAATTTCGACGAAATGAGCAACGTAAACAAAAAACTCAAAGAAAAGCTTAAAAATGAGTGCGAAATTGTTGCACCCGAAATTTCAGTTCGCCAGCAAGCCAGCGACGGTACTATTAAATATGCACTAGTACTAGAAGGCGGCCAAGAAGTTGAAGCCGTGTGGATCCCAGAAAAAGATCGCGCTACGTTATGTGTATCATCTCAAGTGGGCTGTGCACTGGAATGTACTTTTTGCTCAACGGCACAACAAGGCTTTAACCGTAACTTAAAAGTATCTGAGATTATCGGCCAAGTATGGCGTGTAGCCAAAGATATTGGCCTTGATGGCAACAGCGAAAAGCGCCCTGTCACTAACGTTGTGATGATGGGTATGGGCGAGCCGCTCCTTAATGTTAAAAACGTAGTCCCAGCGATGGAGCTGATGATGGACGACTGGGGCTTTGGTTTATCTAAGCGCCGCGTCACATTAAGTACCTCAGGTGTGGTACCTGCCCTTGATTTATTGAAAGAAAAAATAGACGTAGCGCTGGCAATTTCACTGCATGCGCCAGATAACGCCCTGCGTGATATTTTAGTACCGATCAATAAAAAATACCCAATTGAAGAATTTTTAGCGGCCTGTCGTCGTTACATTGATGGTTCAAAAGCCAATAAAGACGTGACAATTGAATATGTAATGCTTAACGGCGTTAACGATAGCACCGATCAGGCTCATGAACTTGTTAAAACGCTAAAAGGAACACCCTCTAAGGTAAACCTTATTCCGTTTAACCCATTCCCAGGTAATGAATATACCCGTTCAAGTAACAGTCGAATCGACCGTTTCTCTAAAGTATTACAAGCTGCGGGTATTACCTGTATTGTTCGTCGTACTCGCGGGGATGACATTGATGCTGCATGTGGTCAGTTAGCTGGCGATGTTGTAGACCGTACTAAGCGTATGGCTAAAAAGAAAATGCGCGATGAAAACGCGATTGCAGTGAACATTCATCAAGCTTAATATTTGCTGAGTAATCAGAAGTCTTTGTGATATGTCGTTTATTTTTAAATAAATGATGCAACACAAAGGCTTTGAGGTAAGATAGGGGTTATGGATATAAATAAAGAGACAAAGTAATGCGATCTTTACTTACGTTAGCACTATCAACACTGTTTTTGAGCGGTTGTGTTACTGAAAATAGTTACAACGGCAGCGATAAACCCGTTCTCGAAAATAAAATTAATAACGATGGTGCTGCTCGCACGCGCATTGCGTTGGCGTTACAGTATTTAAGTACAGGTAATAACTCTCAAGCAAAATACAACCTAGAACGTGCCAATGAGTACGCCCCTAACTTACCCGAAGTACACTACTCTTTAGCATACTATTATCAACAAGTTGGCGAAAATGGATTGGCCGACAAAGCCTATCAAAAAGCACTGGCTATTAAGCCAAACGATCCTAACACCTTGAATAACTATGGCACGTTTTTGTGCAGCATTAATGAGTATGATCGCGCCACCGATCAATTTTTAAAAGCGATTGAAATACCCAGTTATATTCGTGTAGCACAAAGCTATGAAAATTTAGCCCTATGTGCCATTGAGTTTAATGATTTCACTAACGCCGAAAGCTATTTTCAGCAGGCGCTAAACCATAGCTCACAACGCGCATCTACATTAATAAGTTTAGCCGCTTTATATTATGCAAAAAGTGACTTGTACAAAGCCAGTAACTTAATAAAACGTTATGACGACACCGCACAAGTTTCTTCTCGCGCCTTGTTGCTTGGTTATTTAGTTAAACAGCGTATGGGCAGAATTGAAGAAGCAGAAAAAATTGCGGCAACTTTACTACAAACTTACCCGAGTAGTATGCAAGCTAACGCCATTCGCGATAACCAGTTAAGACAAACAGAATTTGAAGTACTGCGTGAAAAATACCGCCAAGCACAGCTAGATGAATTGCAAGAAGGCAGTCAATCCAATCAAATTATTGCTGAGCCAAAAATAAAGGTTATTCGTAAAAAGAGCCCCGTGCAGGCTTCAAATAGCGAAGCGTCAATTGAGCAAACTAAAACAAATACGCAAGATGATTAACCCCCTTTAACTGTAAACAAAAATATAGCGTAAAGGGTGACGCGTAAATGCGTGTTTTAGGGTAAAGCAATTTAGCATTTCAGTGTGATAAAATGCTAAACTGCTACGGATAAGGTGTATTAAAGCACTTAAAAACAGATAAGCTTTAGCTAAACGCCACAAAGTTATTATAGTATTGCATGTAGTACCTTTTTTAATGCGCCTTAGCAACAAGAATTAACTAAAAATAAAAACGCAGTCTTACTCTTGTTGTTAAGCTAAAACATAAACTTTTACTAGTGGATCCAAACTGATACACATTATGAATGAAGATAATACACAACCGCAGAGCGATGAACCCTCTGTAGGTCAAATACTAAAAACACATAGAGAAAATGCAAATATTAGCCTTGCTAAGATTGCCTCGTTATTAAAATTAACTGAATCACAAGTTCAGCATATTGAAAACGATGAATATCATTTACTGGGCGCAAAAACATTTGTTAAAGGCTATATAAAAAATTACTGTCGCACACTAAACATTGATAGCACCGCTATTTTAGCCATGCTGCCTGCTTTTAGCACATCAGATAAGCCAGTAGATATGCAAAGCTTTTCAAGACGTACAGAAAAAGAAGCGCATGACAGTCGACTGATGACGGTAAGCTATTTAATACTAGCCATTGTTATTGGCTCATCAGCTGTATGGTGGTGGCAAAATGCAACGCCTATTGATGAACAAACTAACACTATTAATGCTAATAATTCATTTATTACTCAGCAACAAGAAAATACAAAACGACTTGCTGAAGCGGCTGATGAAGTGCAATTAGATGATGTTGAGCCTGCGCAACAAACAAATTCAGCATTACAAAATGAGCAACAAACTATTCAGGCTGCTCCCCTAAACGACGCACAAAGCCCGAGCGAGCCAACAAACACTGATTTAAGCACTATTTTTATGATGTTTAATGACGAGAGCTGGGTAGAAATTCACGATGCCAACGATGAAAAAATTGCATTTGGTGTAAAAAAAGCAGGCTACGAAATGACCTTAACTGGTGTAGCGCCTTTTTCAGTGGTTTTAGGCAAGCATGATGTTGTAAGTATTACCCTAAATGGTGAGCCAGTTGATATTTCGGCTTTTCCTAAAAACCGTTTAGCTAAATTTAAATTACCCTTAGCAGAGTAGTCGCTATGTTTTCAGAATCTCCTATAAAACGCAGAAAATCCACCCGTATTAACGTGGGTAATGTTCCAATTGGTGATGGTGCACCAATTGCCGTGCAGTCAATGACTAACACAGACACAATGGACATTGATGCCACTGTAGCTCAAATTCAAGCGATTCAAGATGCCGGTGCTGACATAGTCCGTGTATCTGTTCCAACTATGGATGCCGCTGAAGCATTTAAAAGTATTAAAGAGCAGGTATCGATACCGCTGGTTGCTGATATTCACTTTGACTACCGCATTGCATTAAAAGTAGCAAAGTATGGCGTTGATTGTTTACGTATTAACCCAGGAAACATTGGCAGTGAAGAGCGTATTAGAGCGGTTGTCGACTCAGCCCGTGAGCACAACATTCCAATTCGTATTGGCGTAAATGGTGGCTCACTTGAGCGCGACCTACAAGAAAAATACGGCGAGCCAACACCTGAAGCCTTACTTGAATCGGCTATGCGCCATGTAGATATATTACGTCGCTTAGACTTTGACCAATTTAAAATCTCGGTGAAAGCGTCAGACGTATTTTTAGCGGTTGGCGCGTATCGTCTACTTGCAAAAGAAATCGACCAGCCACTGCATTTAGGTATTACCGAAGCAGGCGGCATGCGCTCTGGTTCAGTTAAATCGGCTGTTGGTTTAGGCATGCTATTGGCTGAAGGTATTGGTGACACACTGCGAGTATCACTAGCTGCTGACCCAGTACAAGAAATAAAAGTAGGCTTTGATATATTAAAATCATTGCGTATTCGTTCTCGCGGCATTAATTTTATTGCCTGTCCTAGTTGTTCACGCCAAGAGTTTGATGTGGTGAGCACCATGAACCAGCTTGAAGAGCGCTTAGAAGATATTATTGAGCCAGTTTCAGTGTCAGTCATTGGCTGTGTGGTTAACGGGCCAGGCGAAGCATTGGTTAGTGATATAGGCCTTGCCGGCGCAAACCGTCGCTCAGGTTTATACATTAATGGTGAGCGACAAAAAGCACGCATTGATAACAACAATATTGTTGATCAACTCGAAGGCTATGTACGCGACTTCATTGAACAGAAGCAACAACAAACACCTATTGATATAAAAATCGTAGAGTGATGTGTTGTTGCAGCATTATGTATTTAATTGACCTTTTTTAGTCGCGGCACTCACAGCGTAGTATAAATTACGTACACCCCGCTACACTCGCAATTACCTTATAGTTAAGGTTATAATGCAGGGTCGATTTTTTAGTTTTACGTGGTTGCAGCCCAGAGCTGCACATAAACAGATTTAGGATTTATCAGTGGCAAAACAAATTCAGGCAGTTCGCGGTATGAACGATTGCCTGCCAGGCGATACGCAAGTTTGGCAGAAAGTAGAGCACATTTTACGCGAGACCGTATCATCGTTTGGTTATCAAGAAATTCGTTTTCCAATTGTAGAATCAACCGACCTATTTAAACGCTCTATTGGTGAAGTGACCGATATAGTTGAAAAAGAAATGTACACCTTTGCCGATCGTAACGGCGATAATTTAACTCTGCGCCCAGAAGGCACTGCAGTGTGTGTACGTGCAGGTAACGAAAATGGCCTGTTATACAATCAAGAACAACGCCTTTGGTACATGGGTCCAATGTTTCGCCATGAACGACCACAAAAAGGTCGCTACCGTCAATTTCACCAATTTGGTTTAGAGACTTTTGGTATTGCCAGTGCCGATATTGACGCCGAAGTTATTTTACTCACGGCGCAACTTTGGGAAGCATTTGGCATTACTGACCATGTGCGTTTAGAGCTTAATTCATTAGGTTCAAACGAAGCTCGCGCGCAGTACCGTGATGCCTTAATCGCCTTTTTAGAACAACATACCGATGTACTAGATGAAGACTCTAAGCGTCGTATGTACTCTAACCCGCTGCGCGTTTTGGATACTAAAAACCCAGATATACAGGCAATATTAGTGGATGCGCCAAAATTATCTGAACATTTAGATACTGAATCAAAAGAACATTTTGAAAATTTATGTGAACGATTAGATGCCGCAGGCGTCAAATACACGGTTAATGAAAAGCTAGTTCGTGGCTTAGATTATTACAACCGTACTGTATTTGAATGGGTAACCGATAGCTTAGGTGCACAGGGTACAGTATGTGCCGGTGGTCGTTATGATGGCTTAGTTGAGCAATTAGGTGGTAAATCAACCCCTGCGGTAGGGTTCGCAATGGGTTTAGAGCGTTTGGTTTTACTACTTCAAGCACTTGAATGTGTAGGTGACATACGCCGTAGTGCTGATGTATATTTAGCAGCCATGGGCGACAAAGCCAGTATTCAAGCCCCTATTATTGCTTCTACCTTACGTCGTGACGTCCCTGGATTACGGGTTATGGTGCACGCAGGTGGTGGTAACTTTAAAAAACAACTTAAACGTGCTGATAAAAGCGATGCTCTTGTTGCAGTCATTATCGGTGAAGATGAATTAGAGCAAGGCGTTGTGACTATTAAATATTTACGTGAGCGTAAAGAACAAGTCACACTAGAATTAGAACAAGCTAAAACGTTACTTGCAGAACTAATTAATAGCTAAATTATATAAAGCGTAAGTAGTTAAGCGCTTTAACAGAGGTAAGCATGGAAATTTATTCAACAGAAGAACAACAAGCAGAAGCAATTAAACGTTTTTTTCGTGAAAACGGCCTTTCACTAGCCTTAGGCGTTATTGTAGGTTTAGGTGGTTTATATGGCTGGAAAGCATACAACCAAAATCAAATTACCACTGCAGAGCAAGCATCTGATGCATACACTAAGCTTGTTGAAAGTGACAGCGTATTAGCGTCTGCTGATGCATTTATGAGTGAAAACAAAGACACTCAGTACGCAACTTTAGCGGCATTTGTTGCTGCAAAAGAAGCAGTAGATACACAAAAACTAGATGTAGCAAATGAAAAACTAAGCTGGATTGTAACTAACGTTGATAACGCCCAGCTTAAAGCCATTGCAACAACACGTTTAGCGCGTGTGCAAATTGCTCAACAGCAATACGATGATGCATTGAGCACATTAAATGCTCCTCTTCCTGAAGCGTTTAACGCAAATGTGGCTGAATTAAAAGGTGACATTTACACTCAGCAAGGCAATAAAGAGCAAGCACGCGTAGCTTACCAAGCTGCTGTTGATGCCGGTGGATTAACGAGTAATCCTCTTTTACAAATTAAGTTAGATGACCTAGCAGTAACTAGCCCAGCGGCATAAGGTTTTAGGCATGAGAAAAATAACAACAGCAACGCTCGCCCTATGTATGGCAACCCTAATGGGGTGTTCTTCAAGTGATGATGAAGAAGAACTGGTGCTTCCAGAAATAGCCAATCAATTTGAAACTGATGTGGTATGGCAAGAATCAATTGGTAGCGGTGTAGAACATTACTTTTCACGCCTATCACCCGCTGTTTATAAAGAAACAGTGTACGTTGCTAACCGTGAAGGCCAAGTAGAAGCCTTATCACTTGCCAACGGCGATACCCAATGGGAAACCGACGTTCGCCAAGATTTATCGTTTTGGCCTTGGAGCGATAACGATAGTGCAAAATTATCAGGCGGAATATTACAAGCTTATGGTAAAATCTATTTAGGCTCTGAACATGGTTACGTGATTGCGCTTGACCGTGAGACTGGTAAAGAAGTTTGGCGTAAAAAAGTACCTGGCGAATCACTCTCTAAACCCGCTGCAGGTGATGGCTTAATTTTTGTAAATTTAGCTTCAGGTAAGTTACTTGCGCTTCACCCAGATACTGGTGAAGAGCGCTGGAGCTTTGAGCAAGAAGTGCCACCGCTAACTTTACGCGGTCAAAGTTCACCTACTGTGGCTAACGGTGGGGTGTTACTAGGCTTAGAAACAGGTAAGTTAAGTGTTTTAATTTCTGAGAGCGGCTACTCGGCATGGAGTGCAGAAATTGCAGTGCCAAAAGGCGCATCAGAGTTTGAACGTTTAGTTGATGTAGACACGCAGCCTATTATTAGCGGTCCATTTGCTTATGCTATTGCATACAATGGTAACTTATCAGCAGTAGATATTCGTTCAGGTAATGTTGTATGGAAACGTGAATACAGCAGCTACCGTGAAATTAGCATGGATTTGCAAACAATTTACGTTGTTGATAGTAACGGCGTTGTTTATGCACTTGATAAAGATTCGGGCATTGAACGTTGGAGCCAACCCGCTCTACGTGGCTGGTACTTAACAGGTCCAGCGATTGCCGGTAATTATTTAGCGTTAGGTGACCAAGAAGGCAATTTGCATTGGTTAAATAAAGACACTGGCGAGCTAGTATCTCGTGAAGACTTTGACAGCTCAGGTTTTTTTGTTGAGCCCGTTGTCGCTGACGATAAATTGATTTTATACACCCGCGATGGTGAAGTTAGCGCGGTAAAAATACCGAACTAACTGTCTACTATTAGTGTAAGGCACTAATAGTTAATTATTTTTTGTAAGGCTTCGCACTGCGAAGCCTTTTGTTGTTTTTTAAAGAGGTAGTTTATGCTTCCCGTGATCGCTCTTGTAGGGCGACCCAATGTGGGCAAATCCACATTATTTAACCGTTTAACACGTACTCGTGATGCACTCGTTGCCGACTTTCCTGGCTTAACGCGTGATAGAAAATATGGCCAAGCAAATTACGATGGCTTTGAATTTATCGTGGTAGATACGGGCGGTATTGATGGCTCAGAAGAAGGTATCGAAACCGAAATGGCTGATCAGTCATTACTAGCCATTGAAGAAGCGGATATTGTTTTATTTTTAGTTGATGCTCGCGTGGGTATGACTGTGGCTGACCAAGCTATTGCTAACCACTTACGTAAGCAAGAAAAGAAAAGCTTTGTTGTTGCCAATAAAACAGACGGCATTGATGCCGACTCAAACTGTGCTGAATTTTATCAACTTTCACTTGGTGAAGTTCATCATATCGCTGCCGCACATGGCCGTGGTATTACTTTACTGCTTGAGCAAACTCTTCAGCCTGTTATTGCTGAACTTGCCGCTCTTGATGAAGATGTAGCCGATGACGATGAAGAACTTATCGACTTATATCAAGAAGGTGAAGAAGATGACACCGATCACCAAGCGTTTGCCGACAAGCCGGTAAAGCTGGCAATTATTGGTCGTCCAAATGTAGGTAAGTCAACCCTTACTAACCGTATACTAGGTGAAGACCGTGTTATTGTATACGATATGCCAGGTACAACCCGCGACTCAATTTACATTCCGATGACCCGTAACGACAAAGAATATATTCTTATCGATACCGCTGGTGTGCGTAAACGTAAAAAAGTAAGTGACGTGGTTGAGAAATTCTCAGTCATTAAAACGCTACAAGCAATCGAAGATTGTAACGTCGTGTTATTAGTGGTTGATGCCCGCGATGGTATTTCTGATCAAGACTTAAGCCTGTTAGGTTTTGCGCTTAACTCAGGGCGCTCATTAGTTATTGCCGTGAATAAGTGGGATGGTCTAGATAACTACGTTAAAGACCGTATTAAGACTGAGCTTGATCGTCGTTTAGGCTTTATTGATTTTGCCCGCCTACACTTTATCTCTGCTCTGCATGGTACTGGTGTTGGTCATTTATTTGAATCAGTTGACGAAGCGTATGAGTCGGCAACTAAGCGGATTAGTACTGCTATGTTGCGTCGTATTATGGACATGGCACAGGCCGACCATCAGCCACCACTTGTTCGTGGACGTCGTGTTAAGCTTAAGTATGCGCATGCTGGGGGCTACAATCCGCCACGTATCGTTATTCATGGTAACCAAGTACATGACTTACCTGATAGCTACAAACGCTACCTCATGAACTACTATCGTAAAGCACTAAAAATTATGGGTACGCCAATCAAAATTGAATTTAGAGAAGGCGATAACCCATTTGCAGGGCGCACTAATAAAGTAACCCTGTCGCAAAAACGTAAAATTCGCGCGTTTAGTAAAGAAAACCGCAATAAAAGCTAGGTGCTAGGTGCTAGGTGCTAGGTGCTAGGTCAAAATTAAATAGCGTACAATAAAAGTACGCTATTTTTTTTATCTAAAATAAAGTAATAGTACTCGTAAAAGGGTTATTTGACGTCAAAGTGCAAAGCGTATGGTTGCCTCACATACCCTTGGTAAAGCTGTCTATATGCTGTTTAAATCATTATTCTTAAAAAATTATTTCTTCGTTGTTTATATAAATAAAATAAGTAAGGAGAGCAATTAAACACACGCATTAATTTTATAAAACAACGCATTAATTGAGTGAACTTGTTATTATCATAAAATCAGCGCGCATAAATAATAATTAAAATTTTAAAAAGTGAAATTCAACATGCTAAAAAAAACAATCTTAGCTATTGCCTTAGCAGCCACCTCGCTGCCAAGCTTAGCCGACAGTAACAGCGATTTAAAAACCATTATTGATAATCACTGGCAAAACGCCAAAGCTGAAAAAATATTTTTTAGAACCGATCCAGACGGTTGGAAACCAAACGGCACATTACCAAATTGGAGCGAGCAAGCCATTGCTAAGCGCCAAGCTTATAACAACAGCGTACTAAAAAGCTTAGCCAGCATTGACCCAAAAACACTCAACAACGAGCAGCTAATGAACTACCGCTTATTTATATATGAGCGAGAAACAGAGCAACAAAGCTACCTTTATCAAGATAAGTATTTTCCGGTTAATTTTTTAAGTGGCTGGCATACTTACTTTGCAGAAGCGCCGGCTAACATGGCCTTTTTAACCGCTGATGATTACAACGCATTTTTAATCAGCCTTGGTGATTACCCGCGCTTTAATCAGCAAAATATTGATTTAATGAAACAAGGTATAAAAACAGGGTTTACTCATTATTGTAAAACCTTTGAAAATTACAGCCAAAGCATTAGCGCTCATATAGTTAAACAACCTGAGAATAGCGCCTTATATGAGCCATTTACTCGCATCCCTAATACATTTACTGCAGCGCAAAAAGAAACTTACCAAAATAAAGCTAAAACATTAATTGAAGAAAAAGTAGTTCCTGCTTATCAGCACTTTTACGACTTTTTTAAAAATGAATACATGCCACATTGTAGAGCTCAGCCGGGTATTGCAAGTATTAAAGGGGGCCTTGATTACTACAATTACACGGTTAATTATTACACCACCACTGATGCTACCCCTAAACAAATTCATGAACTTGGTCTAAAAGAAGTGGCGCGCATTAAAGCACAAATGCAAGCCATTATTGATAGCGTTGGTTTTGATGGCAGCTACAGTGACTTTTTAGAATTTTTAGCAACCGATGAGCAATTTTACGCAAAAGACGCCCAAGATTTGCTAGAAAAAACCGCTTTTATAACCCAAAAAATGTATGGCAAACTCCCTACTTACTTTGGCCATTTGCCGCGTAACACCTTTACTATAAAAGGCTCAGCGAGTCGCGGTGCGTTTTATATGCCACCTGCTGATAACCGTTCACCTGGTACTTATTTTTTAGCCTCAACTCCAAAACTGCAGCCTTTATATAATTTAGAAGCACTTAGCCTGCACGAAGCTATTCCTGGGCATCATTTACAAAACGCCATTGCAATGGAGTTAGACGTTCCTGAATTTAGACGCACACTGAGTCACTCAGCATTTGGCGAGGGCTGGGCACTTTATACAGAGCGTTTAGGTAAAGAAGCGGGCTTTTACCAAAGTCCATACAGTGACTTTGGTCGTTTAGGCTACGAAATGTGGCGCGCAGTGCGCTTAGTGGTTGATACCGGCATTCATGCCTTTGGCTGGAGCCGCCAAAAGGCGATTGATTACTTGGCTGATCATACCGCCTTGCCACAAAGCGCAGTAGAAGATCAAATAGACCGCTATATTTCTTGGCCAGGCCAAGCGCTTTCATACAAAATGGGCGAAATTAAAATACGCGAACTACGTGCAAAAGCCGAAAAAGAACTAGGCGCACAATTTGATATACGCAGCTTTCACGATACCGTTATTGGTCAAGGTTCACTTCCTATGGCGGTACTTGAAGATGTAATTAACGACTGGATAGCACAGCAAAAAGTAGCTATCTAAGATACAACGGAAACAAATTGAGAGGTGGTATTGTTATCGCCTCTTTTTAAAGCCTTATTAAACACCTTAAAACTAATCCCTGCTCACTTTTGCTTCGTAAAATAAATGATTTTAAAAACCAGAGCATAAGTATGAAAAAACGTATTCTGTATTGGCTGCAAAATGACTTGCGCATTGACGACAACCCCATACTCAATGATTTATCACAACAACAATGTGAGTTGGACCTGGTCTTTGTGATTAACCCTGCTTGGTTTAAAAGCAATAACTACCAACAAAAACCCTATGGTGTCCACAAACAACGCTTTTTAATGCAAAGCCTATATGAGCTACAGGAGTCTGCTTTAGAGCTTGGCCAAACTTTACATATTATTGAAGGCGATCCAGTTGAGGTATTAACACAGCGTATTAATGAGCTTAGCATTGACGAAGTTGTATATAGCCAGCAAATAGGTGTATATGAACAGCGCCAAATTAGTGCTCTTAAGTCAAAATGCACGACTGTGGTATTTAAATCTGTGATGCAAGATACTTTATATCAACAACAGCAACTGCCCTTTGAACTAGCTAATTTACCAACAGGCTTTACACCTTTTAGAAAAAAAATTGAAGCGGCAGAAATTAGTTTAGCCACACATACATTTTCAGCGGCAAGATTGCCTCCACCTATTATACTTTGCGCAAAACAACCGATAGAAAAGCCAGCAACAGGGAATACACAATTACTTGGTGGGCATCAGGCTGCGCTTGAGCACTGCCAGCAGTACTTTTCATCGGCTTTACCGAGTAGCTATAAAATCACTCGCAATGAGCTGGATGGCTTTGATAACTCAACAAAATTTAGTAGTTGGCTGGCTTTTGGCTGTATTAGTGCCAAGCAAGTTTTTTGTGCAGTAGATGCTTATGAAGCGCAGTATGGAGCAAACGAGTCAACTTACTGGATCAAGTTTGAATTGCTCTGGCGTGAGTATTTCAAGTGGCATGCGATTAATGTTAAGCATCAGTTATTTACCTTTAAAGGTAAGAAACAAAGCTCGCCACTCACCACGTTTAGCCCGAATCGTTTTGCTAAATGGTGCCAAGGCAGTACACCTTACCCGTTAGTTAATGCCATTATGAAAGAGCTAAACGAAACGGGCTTTATTAGCAATCGCTCAAGACAAATCGTTGCTAGCTGTTTAGTCAACGAACTACAACTAGACTGGCGTTATGGTGCGGCTTACTTTGAGCAACAGTTAATCGATTACGATGTGGCGTCGAATTGGGGTAATTGGCAATATATTGCTGGAGTTGGTGTCGATCCGCGCGGCGGACGTCACTTTAATTTGCAAAAACAAACTCAGCAATACGATCCGCACGGTGAGTACATTACCAAGTGGCAAGGAAATGAGCATTGCGATGCACAATTAGATGACTTAGACGCCGCTGATTGGCCTGTGTAAAAATAAAACCTCGAACATGATATTGGCTAGCTGACTCTCGTTATAAGCCCAAGGTTAAATCTTGGGCGAGAGTGTCGCTGGGTTTTTCTACTACGCGGTTAACTTCAACCCCGTTATGCTTAACAATAAAAGTGGGGGTATATTGTAAGTCATGCGCCAGGGCAATACCTGCTTCATCACGTTTGTCATAACCGACTGTAACAAAAGTTATTTTCGAGAGTTTGACCTTCGATTCATCGAGTAACTTTATTAATCGGGGTACTTCACGGGCACTGTCATGACACCACGTACCTAAAAGCACTAACACCTCTTTACCTGCTAATTTTTGCATCAATGCAACGTCTTGCGGTGTGGGCGAAAATGTTTGGTATTGCTTAGCAAATTTATCGTGCTCGCTTAATAAACGCTTAGCAGTAACAGCGTCCGAGTGTGGTTTGAGCGTTGCATTCACTGCTAGTGGTAAACTCAACATTAAAAGAAAAATTAATTGTTTAAACATAATCTTATACTTAAATAGTGTTTTAGTTACTATACCCACAATCGAGCTTAAGTAAATAAAAGTTACTTGCTTTTATCCATAAAATCATCCACTTGTGATAAAACGGCTAAGTACTCACGTTTGACTTCTTTGTTTTGTTCTAATTTATCTAAATCACCGATTAACGTCACTAATTGCGTATGTGAATAACTCGATGTTGTTCTAAACTCGTTCGACGCCCCCACACCACTGAGTCGTTTTCTTTCATCCATACGATGACTATCTTCATTTTTCTCGAGCCAAATATCGTTAATAAGACGAATATTACTCTCACTGGTGGTGGTTTCTTTCAATTCTTTTTTTAGCTCGTATTGAGATATTTCGGGATTAAACTGATACACTTTTTTATCTACATCCACCTCATGAGCCTGATCAAGGGCAACCAATTCGTTATTTTTTACAGCTGTGCCAATAGTGTAATTTTCTTGTTTATCATAATAATCAGGAGGGATGTCAGAGCGGTTACCTTCTTCATAATTAAAACGCGTACTCGCCGTTTTATCTTGAGTAACCCCAGTTAACCCTGCTGATTTTTGGTGTTCTGTATTTTGACTCAGCTTTGTGGTGCTTGTTGCTATGTAATCCCCCTGATCCATTGCAAAAGAGAATTTTGCATCAAAATCAGCTAACTTAGAAATACCATCACCTAAGGAATTTTTATTACTGCTACCTAGCCCTTGGTAGCGCGGATATTTGGTGATCATGTTGTCAACTAAATTAGCGACAAGCTCGCGTCCATTAGTAAACTGCTTTGTAGCAACCGACTCAATTTCACTATAGCGCTCAGCAGCTGATGACATACTACTAAACGCACTTTTAAAAACAGCCAACCCTTGTTTCATCACTTCATCACTTTTGTGGCCAAACGCAGAGCGTGTACTTTTCTCAGAGCTATTGAGCTGGCTATCTTCTAAGCTTTTATCGAGCGCTTTTATGTATTGTTGCATTTGGCTTTTGTCTTGAACGCCAATGGTTGACATATCAAGCGAAAAATCAATATTGTTTTGTCCGTTTACCGATTCAAACTCCAGTATTTGCTGCTCAGAATCCTCATCAAGGGTATAACTTAAATTAAGCTCATTATCTGTTCCAAGGAGGGCTCCATCAGCATCGGTAGTATTTCCCTCTGACGTTGAAAAATACAAATCAAAACCCGAAAGTTCTTTGTTATCAAAATTGCTTAGAAAGCTTAAATCTAAATCAGCTTGGTTTGCGGGTACGTAACGACTGTAAGCGCTTTGTTTAGCCTTAAAAAATTCATCCGCCATTTCGCCAACACCAGAAAGTACTTGCGTTAATGCTTGGTGTTCAGACTCTGATAAGTCGCCATCCACTTCATAACTTACACTAAATTCATCAGTGGTTTTGCCGCTTTCTTCATCGTAACCTTGTGCAGAATGAAAGGTGATTTTAATAACATCACCCTCTTTGGTTTTTACCGAAAGCTCAAATCCATAGTTATCATCGTCTTCAAATCGCTCGCGATTAAAGCTTTCCATGAAAGGGTTAAGTGAGCGTTCAACACGCTGTTGGCTAGATGCTAAAAATGTTTTTTGATTAAATCCCAGTTGCCCTAAGTTTGATAAAATATCGCTAGTGTTGGCATAAGCACCTTGGATATTTTTTACCGAAGAATTTAAGCGCTCAATTAACTGATCGCTACGTTCGTTTTTTAATAAGCCCTCTTGCTGAGAGCTTATTACCGTACGTAGTGCAACCTCTTCACTAGAGAGCTTATAATTTGAGCCACTGGGTGTGCTGGAAATCGTGAGTAACGAGGATAATTGCTGATTAAGTATTTCATCGACTTGTTGGTCACTAAACTGACTGAGCATTTCATCAGTGATTGTTGCCGAACTTAGCGCTAAGTGAGCACGCGATTGCAAGCCTGTGGGCACCGTGGTTTGGTTTGAATTATTGACCGATTGGGCAAGCAACGCATTTAGGTTAGCATAATTGCCTTGTAGTTTATTAACCATGATTATCCTTAATCTTCAGTACAATGACTTATTGTATCGGCCATTTAGCACAGAACTTTAAGGTTAATAATTCAACAGACACAAAAAAATACCTTAAAAGTAATTAGCAGGTTTTGGCAAGCAGTGACTTTAATATGTCTGGAACAAATTTTCGCTGCGCGGTAATGGCATAAAAATGCTCAAACGCATCGGGTAAACGCTGATACTCAACCAGTATTCCTTGTTCTATTTCATCTTTTACTACAACTGATGGCAATACCGATAGTGCACCACTATCACGAGCAAGTAATCGCAGCATAGCCATATCATCAGCCTCCGCTTTTATTTTTGGCTGATACTGCCAACGAGCACACAAAGCATTAAATGAGTCTCTGATAGCTGAGGTTTTAGCGGGTAACACCCATTGTGCATCCGTGTAACCTGCTGGAAATTGGCCACGTATTTTTTTATCAGCGGGGCCAACTATAGCTAATGGCTGACGAGATACCAACTGACTTTGCCAAAGCTGATCGTAGTGCTCAAGCCCGATGGGTTTATTGGTTAAAACTAAATCCAATTCATGTTCTGCCAAGCCATTTAACAGCCCATCCATACGCCCTGCAGTCAGAGAGAATCGTACTTCGTCATTGCTCATTAAGGGATTTATAAACTCTTCGATAAAGTTTCGAGAGAGTGTATTAAGCACTCCGATTGATAAATGCTGGGTTTGCGAAATCACTCCTTTATGAATAAAAGAAGATAACTCCTCACCTTTAGTAAATATATCATTGGCGTACATTTGCACCCGCTTTCCCATATCGGTTAATGCGAGTGTGCGGCCTTTTCGTTCAAATAACTCAATATTAATGGTGTGCTCTAATTGTTTTATTTGCGTAGAGAGCGCTGACTGAGACAAATGCAGCTCTTTCGCGGCTTGGGTTAAGTTACCAATACGAGCAACCGACCAAAAATAATATAAGTGATGATAATTTAAACGGCTCATTACTGTTCTCTTTTATAGAACGTTTATATGCATTATATCTATTTTTATTTAGTTATCTAGTTTGCCATACTTTGATCACTAAATAAGGAGCACTGAATGAGTGAGTATATTATTTCGTTGTTACTGCTAATAATGCCTTTGAGCACATTTATAGCAGCCTGGTTAATTGGCCAACAATCGCGCGCTTCAAATGGTCATGTGCTGTTTAAAGTAATGGTGTTTAATAGCATTGCATTTATAACAGCTATTACGCTTCATCAAATTTATGCTTTTGATTTACTCAGTTTCTTATCGCTGACCATGACCCGAATTATTATGCTGGGGCTTATATTATTTATCACGCTGATATTGATTCGCTTTTGTAAGCACTATATGCAAGGTGAGCCACGTGTAAACTACTTTTGGCGATGGCTATTACTTACCATCACTGCCGTATTAGTTGTGGTTATGAGCAACCACTTAGCGCTATTTTGGCTAGGCTGGGTGGCGATAAGTTTAGCACTACATAAACTATTAATGTTTTACCCTGAGCGCCCTCGAGCGGTGCTCGCCGCCCATAAAAAATTTATTGTGGCACGTGTTGCCGAATCCTTATTACTGATTGCATTTGGTATTTTGTGGTTCATTCACAATAGTCTGTACATAACTGATATAACCGCCTTTTATCACTCCACCACACAACCATTGTCTTTTGCAGAGCAAGTCGCTGCTTTTTTAATTGCCTTTGCGGCTTTAATAAAATGCGCTCAACTCCCAATACACGGCTGGCTAATTAAAGTGGTTGAAGTACCCACACCGGTGAGCGCTTTATTACATGCCGGAGTCATTAATTTAGGAGGCTTTTTATTAATTTTATTTGCGCCTTTGTTTATTCAAGCTAGCGCAGCACAATGGTTAATTTTAATTGTTGCTGGCTTAACTACAGTGATCAGCGCATTAATAATGACCACTCGAATAAGCGTTAAAGTTAGGCTTGCTTGGTCTACTAGTGCGCAAATGGGGTTGATGCTGGTAGAGTGTGCGCTGGGATTATTTGAACTGGCTTTACTTCACCTTGTTACCCATTCGACTTATAAAGCTTTCGCATTTTTAAACTCAGGTAATGGCGTAAATGAAGATCTGATCCGCCGCCATATTCCAAAACAATCACCCACATGCTTTGACTGGTTAGCCGGTGCGCTTATTTCAATAATAATCGTTGGCGCAGCATGGGTTATTAGCTCTTATCAGGGAGCGGTAAGTATTTGGTTGCTTTTAGCATCAGCATTAACCATTTTGCTTGCTAATCAGCATGGTACGGCTACTGCAAAAACACGTAGTAAAAAACTGTTAATTGCACTATTGGTGGTCTTTAGCTATGTGGCAGCTAAAAATATCTTTGCGTTTGCACTTCCCCTTGAGCAGTGGCGTGAACCTGCATTTAGCTTAGCCGACAGTTGGGTAATAGCCCTTATTTTAACCTTAATGATAGCAAGCTACTGTTTGCGCTATCAATCTTGGCGCCCTCAGGTTAAATCACTATCTACTTTATTATTTGCAGGCTTGTATTTAGATGAGTGGTTTACACGACTAACACTAAAAATATGGCCGATAAATTTGCCTAATAATGGCCACACTGATTTAAAAAATCATGCCGCTGGGATCACTATTGAGGAATCAAAATGAGCAGCCTAACGCCTTCAAATAACACTGCACTCTCGCTAAGTGACAGTCAAAACAACCTACTTAATAAAGTATGCGGTTACATAGCACCAAACTGGCCGCTAGATCAGATGATTGCAGTAAACCCATTTTGGGAAATGCGCCATATGCCAATTGAAGATGTAAGCGCACGACTGGATACCTTATGTAATGCCAACATGCTAATGCCTAAAGATTTTTATCTGCAAAAATATAACACCGGCATAATTACCGACAAACACTTAGCCGATGCCGCAACGCTACTTAATAGTGACTTTAATAAAGAGCAACTATTACAAGCGCTTAAGATTGATGTGCCATTAGTGGACTGGCACAACATTGCTGATTTACTCGACCAGCAACGTAATAAGCATAAAATGGCTTGGCATGATGAAATTACTCATCAGTTAAGTCAGTTTTGTGCTGCGCATTATCAACAACTCGGTCCTATGCTGCATCGTAATGATACTAAAGCCCCATCTGAATTATATCGCCATTGGCTTACTGTTATTCAAGCTGATAAAGGCATTAGCATTGTTATGGATGAACGGCATTTAAATGGCTATTTTAAGCAATTACCCACATCCGCTGATGAACTAATTGCACTGACTCTTAAAACGCTAAACATAGATAATGACTCGTTAGAGTTATACGCGCACTCATTGCTCTTAGATATTAACGGTTGGGCATCGTGGCTTGCGTATTTACGTTTTCAAGGTCAGCTTTACGACACCCCAACAGATGAGATGAAGCAACTTCTAGCCATGCGCATGGCATGGGACTTAGTAATTTGGCAATACCTGACCGATCACGATAGTGCTACATTTAAACAACTGCAAAGCCAGTGGCAACAAGAAAAGGCGCTTGTTGTTGAGCGCTTACATGCACATAAATTAGCACAAAAGCCATTATGGGTGTGGGCAAAAGCAATGGAACTCAGCTTTCAATATCCGCTTAATGAGGCTCTGCAAACCGCGACTAAAGCCCCGGTGACAAACGCTCAATTACAAGCAGTGTTTTGTATTGATGTTCGCTCGGAAGTGATTCGCCGTGCGCTAGAGTCTCAAAGTCAACATATTGAAACGTTTGGCTTTGCCGGTTTTTTTGGCTTGCCACTAGAATATCAAGAAAATGGCAGTGCTATTACTCGCCCACAGCTCCCTGGGCTACTTAAACCGGCTATACATGCCACGCAAACTCACAAAGACGCGACACTTGAAGCATCACGCCAAAATAGTGCCACATGGCAAAGCTGGTCAAAATCGGCCCCTTCATCGTTTTCTATGGTTGAGTCAGCAGGCTGGCTGTATGCATTTAAATTAATAAAAAATACCTTTTTATCTAAAGGCGATGCTAAAAAGTGCACTCCGACTGACTGGCAATTAACACAAAACCAGCAGCAACTTACCCTAAAAGACAAAACCGATTTAGCCCAAAAAGTGCTTACAACTCTAGGTATAAAAGAGTTGGCACCACAGGTAATGTTAGTGGGTCACGCTAGCCATACAACTAATAACTTACACAGTGCTGGCCTAGATTGCGGCGCCTGTGGCGGGCAAAGTGGTGAAGTTAATGTGCGAGTACTCGCAAGCCTACTTAACGATTCCCAAGTACGTCAAGCGCTTAAAACTCGGGGACTCACACTGCCAGAAAATACCCAGTTTATTGCAGCCATTCATAATACAACCACAGATGTGATCACCACCTATGATGCTCAACTGGATGATAATCTAAAAAAATGGCTCAGTGTGGCAACGCAAACAGCTCAGCAAGAGCGCTTAGTTAATATAGAACCAGAACTGGTTGATAAATCAGCGGATGAAATTAATCACGCTTATCATCAACGTGCCCGCGATTGGTCGCAGGTGCGCCCTGAATGGGGACTTGCAAATAATGCCGCCTTTATTGTCGCGCCGCGCGTATGGACGCGAAATATTAACTTACAGGGACGCTGTTTTTTACACGATTATGAGTGGGAAAGCGATGGCGACTTTGCGATATTAGAGCTTATTATGACTGCGCCTATGATAGTCACCCATTGGATCAATAGCCAATACAATGCCTCGGTTAACGACAATCACAAATACGGCAGTGGTAATAAAATACTTCATAATGCGGTGGGCGGTAACATAGGCTTATTTGAAGGTAACGGTGGCGACCTGCGCATTGGCTTGGCCATGCAATCGCTACACAATGGCGATAAATGGATGCACGAACCTATTCGCCTCAATGTATATATTGCTGCGCCACAATCAGCAATCTCAGCAATTTATAACAAGCATACGATGGTGAAGGAACTAATTGATAACCATTGGCTAACACTCATTCGTTGGGGCGATGACAATACGCTAGAGCGCTTTGAAAATGGACACTTCACTGCAATTGCTCTCTCTACAGAGCGAGTATAATTTATGTTAAAAGCCGTCATTGCCACTAAACATAAAAAGGCACCTTTGATCGCTCCTGCATTAGAACCACTTGGCTATAATGTGGTAACAACCAGTCTATTTGATACCGATACGCTTGGGATGTTTACTAATGAGGTGCAGCGTGATTGCAGTGCCCAAACAGCGGCACTAATAAAAGCTCAACGCGCATGTGAACTCACTGGCGAGCAATGTGGGCTTGGTAGTGAAGGCAGCTTTGGAGGTGGGCCATACCCTGGGTTAATGAACTGGGATGAAGAAGTAATTTGTTTTTACGATAAGCGCACTAATACTGCTATTTATGGACACGCTGGCGGGCCATTTTCACCCAGCAGCTTAGCCATTAACAGCGAGACTAACGTTGAATCAATCACGACTGCATGCCAGCGCTATAAAGAGCAACACTGGATACTTGATGACACTCAAACACTTTATAAAGGGCTAAGCTTTGAAAGCTTGGTTGCTTTATTTACAGAAAAATCGCCCAAAGCCGGCATAATCACGCCGGATTTAAGAGCCATGTATAGTGGGCAACGCCAAGCTATTATTCGCCGCGCTGCCGAGGACTTAGCAAGACGGTTGGCATCAAAATGCCCACAATGCCAGAGTGCTAACTTTGTTGCTAAACAGCTCACTAAAGGCTTGCCTTGTGAGCTGTGTAACATGCCCACACAACAAGTAAAATCAACAACCTCTTTGTGTGATTGCTGCGGCTATAACCATATTGAAGCGAATGAAAAACACGTTGCTGATGCAACATATTGCCAGTTTTGTAATCCTTAAGAGTTATTATGACATCATTACAACCAACTCAATTATTAAATACTGAAGAGCGTATTAACCAAGCCGTTGCATTATTAAAAGCCGGCGAATGCGTCGCTTTACCCACAGAAACTGTTTATGGTCTAGCTGCAGATGCGACTAACAGTGGTGCCGTAGCGAAAATATTTACCGCGAAAGGACGCCCAACAAATCACCCGCTCATTGTGCATATTCCCAATCAGTCGCATCTACACAATTGGGCAAAAAATGTAAATAAGGCAGCCATCACGCTTGCTGATGCATTTTGGCCTGGCCCACTCACCCTAATTTTAAATGCTAAAGATAATTTAAACAGCCCGGTAACCGGTGGCTTGCCAACCATTGGACTTCGCGTGCCTGCGCATCCTGAGTTTTTAGCGGTACTCAAACAATTAAACACCGGACTCGCAGCTCCCTCTGCTAATCGATACAAGCAATTGAGCCCAATCAACGCAGCTCATGTTATGCGCGATTTAAATGGTCGAATTAGTGCGGTATTACAAGGAGGTGAATGTAATGTAGGCATTGAATCGACTATTGTCGATGCCAGCTCAGAGCAGTTACGCATATTACGCCCAGGGCCAATTTCAGCGGCTGATATTTTGCAAAAAACTGGACTGCATGTCAGCACGCCACATTCACATAACGAAGTGGTACCGGGTAATGTAAAAGCGCATTATCAGCCTCATGCACCAGCCATGTTGGCTAATACTGAAGATTTCGCTAAAATTTTAAGTGAAAACTCTCAGGATAAAAGTCACTATTTAATCTATTCGACTCAAGTGCAACAGCAATTATTAGCGGGCGATATTCCATCAAAACGTATTACTAAGCTAAGTAGCTGCCCTATTGAATACGCTAAAAATATGTATAAAACACTGCATCTTATTGATGAGACAACACCATTGAATATTTATATCGAAAAGCCGCCCATAGGCAGTGAGTGGGCTGCAGTGAATGATCGCCTTAGTCGTGCGGCTACTAGTTAGCTTGCAAGTATTCAATTACAGAGGTGGCGTTCACAGGTTTATAAAAGTAATACCCCTGAAAACGTTTACAGCCAATATCCACTAACATATCAAATTGTGCCTGCTCTTCCACGCCTTCAGCGATAACGCTTATGTTATGGCTGTTGGCAATAGCAATAATACTTTGCACCATGCTGTTAGACTTAGGGTCTATTAAAATATCATCTACAAAGCTTTTATCTATTTTAAGTTCATCTATGGGCAGGCGTCTTAATAAACTCAGTGACGAGTAGCCCGTACCAAAATCATCCATCGAGAAACGTATTCCACGCGATTTTAAGCTCAGTATAGTTTCAATCACGTGTTCAAGATTATCCATAAACAATGATTCTGTAATTTCTAAAATGATACTGTGCGCAGCTACATTATTAGTCTCTATGCTTTGCAATAATGTCGGAATAAAAGCACTGCTTTGAAATTGCATCACTGAAATGTTGATTGCCAGTTCAAGAGGCGTATCGCTATGTTGTTGCATCTTTGCAAACTCACTAATAGAGCGCGCTAAAACAAAGTCACCGATTTTAAAAATTAAATCACTCTGCTCCGCAATAGCAATAAACTCAGCAGGTGAAACCATGCCTAACTCGCCATCATGCCAACGAATAAGTGCTTCCATAGCATGAATTTTACCCTGTTCATTTACTTGGCATTGATAGGCCATAGAGAATGATTGCTCACTTAGCGCTACATTTAACCGCTCTTCTACTTTTAAACGGCGTAAATAAGCTTGTTTTATATCTGCATGGTAATGACACAGCCACTGCCCTGTGTCTTTTGCCCATTGATTGGCTAAGTGTGCACTGCGCACCAGCTTACTTTTAGTTATACCATGCTCTGGGTAGTTGGCCACACCAACACTAATATTTAAAGGACGTTCAGAATTATTAACTTCGTAATGTTGAATGCTAGACTCTAGGCTTTGTTCAAACACGTGCCTGTTTTGCTCATCCAATAACTGTGGCGTAATAATGCAAAATTCATTACCACTGTTTCTAAAAACCAAATATGGAGCTGCAAATGTAGCTTGCAACATTGCGGCATAGGTTTTAATGGCCTTATCACTATACTCCATACCGAAGCGATTATTCATCGAACGTAAATTGGTAATGTTAATAATTGCTAAGCTAAACGATGTCTCTTTTTTCGCTTCAAAACTATCACGCAGTGCTTTTCGATTAGGTAACTTAGTTAAATCATCATTACGAGAAAGATAAAACAGCTCATCAATCCGTTTTTGCTCAGCGCGAGCAATAAACCTAAAACCAAAATATAACACCGCACAAATTAGTAAATAAATGAAAGAATACCAACAGACTTTCCAATAAAATACACTTTTTATTGGCTGCATCGCCATATGAGAGAGAGTCCATAATTGATAACGATTATCAAATTTTGCAGATGTAATATAAGGCTTACCTCCTACCTGAGTATCAATGCTAAACACTTCTTCTGAAGATTTAAGTATTTCTTTAGCCTTACCCGTTTGCTCTACTAAAGCATTATCAGATAACCCTAGTGCCTGCTTGATTGTAGTTTTTGTATAGCTGGCTATGTCTGCATCTTTCACGGAAGTGTATTGAATAAAACCATCAATCTCTCTTGCTAACATAATGTAATCGTCACTATTACTTTGCAAAACATTAAGGTATTTAGTACCTCTTGACACTGCCATTCCCGCAGTCATTACCGCAATCACAGTGCCACTTTTGTCGCGTAATGCTTTCCTTATTGGAATCACCCATTCTTGTAACGACTGATTAAAATAGGTTTGCCCTAACACCATTTTGTCTGAACCAAGGGTTTGTGCAAAAGTTTGACGGGTTTTTTCATTTTTTTTCAAGTTGATCATTGTTAAGGCATTTAAATTTGAGCTGTAGTAAATAATTTCCCCTTGGGGATTAAACAGTCCAAAGCCTAATAACACAGGGTTTTCTAGTAAAATATTGTCGAGGAGTTTAATTGTTGATGTTTTCTCGGGTAAGTTATTGTTTGAAAGAATGTCTCTGCCAATTAAATCCAGCATAAGTTCTTTATTTCTGAGAGTACTTTTAAGCGCTTGCGCAGAAAATTCCACGCGATTTTGGGAGCTCGTGCGGTATTCTTTTTCGATATTTTGCCATTCGTAAGCCAACAGAATGCTAACTAGGACTAGTCCGCCCAACAGCAAAAAACAAAAGAGTTTCCATAAATTATTTTTTATTAGTGCCATCTAATTTCTCACAACCCCGCCACAACCCGTTCGGTAGTGTGTTATGTATTTGGGCCCTTAATTGCACTTTATGGCTAGCTTGGTTTTTTTTCAAGCTATTTTATTGCAAAATTGAGAAAAACACATACAAAACCACCCTTTATTTAACAAAATAAACAAATAAAATTAACAACCCAAACTTTGATAAGTGTTTTATTTCTATTGCTGAGGTAAGGCGCCCTACATCCTTGAACTGAATAAACGTTTATCGCAGTTATTATTGAGCGGCTATTATAGTTTATTTCTTAAATATAATATTGATTTAAAACAATGCCTTTAATTGTCAATTGCAATTTAAACCCGTATTTGCATTAAGCGCTTTAGTTTAGTCATAATTTTGCAATAATCATCAGCAATAATAGCCGCATTATTAGTCAACATAGTTTTATAAGCCCCCCATGAGCGAATCTATGGTGCAATTAACCTTTGCACTGCCGTCATTTGAAGATCCTATGTCTGCGGCATTAAGCCACAATATGGAATTTGAAACGCTGTCACTGCATGCTTCTAGCCAGCATCAAATTGCTTTGCAATGCGTTTTGCCTGAAGCGGCCCATGAAGATGATGTTATTTCGCTTAGCGCAACCTTACCCAATGCACGTGAAGCTCAGTACTACATAGAAAAAAAGCTCAGCCAGTATGATTTGGAACAAGGGCGGGTCACGCTTAGGTTAAACCAAATAGCGCATCGTCGTGGTTTTGTAATGCAAATGATTTTGCATGGTAAACACGGTACGTTAAAGAATAGTTTGCAGTTTGATATGCATATAAACCAATTTGGTAACGGATATACTGCGCCAATAAATACGATTGCGCCGCCTAAGCCACACCGTGTTCGTCAGTACCTTGCCAATATGGGGACTGCTTTAATCTCACTTTTCTAATTATTGTTATAAATTTTATCATTAAGTTTTAATTAATCGGCAAAGCTCACTTTACCCATGGTTATATCTAAAACTCCTTGCCTTTGATTTTCTGCACTTTGGCGCTGCCCTGCTAAACATTCATTTGCCAAAATAGCAAACAGCACCGCCTCTTTGGCATCGGGGTGAACACCTAAATCATCGGTATTCTTAAACGCCTTAATATTTGGGCAGTGCATTAGCAACTGCTCCATAAGTAGAGGATTATGAATCCCTCCACCACTGGCATATACCACACAATTTTGAGTATCTTTAGCACAGTCATTTAACGCCTTGGCAATCGTAGTGGCAGAGAGCGCATTTAATGTCGCCAACACATCTTCGTGGCTTAAATTTTGGGTTGCGGTGTGAGCTTGGGCAACGTGCAGAAAAGCTAAATTAAATACCTCAGGCCCCGTTGTTTTTGGCAGTGGTAATTTAAAAAACGCATTATCGCTGAGCGCTTTTAGCAGTTTTGCATTCACCTTGCCTGCTTTGGCAAGCTTTGCGCCCTCATCATAATGCATTCCTTTAAAATAATACTGTACATAGGCATCCATAATAGTATTGCCAGGTCCAATATCAGAACTGAATATAGCTGCAGTATCACTATTTTTAGGTAAAAATGTTAGGTTAGCAATGCCCCCCATATTAAGTAATATTCGGTTTTCATCAGGGCTGGCAAAAAACAAATAATCGCCATACACAGCCAACGGCGCACCTTCTCCACCAGCGGCAATATGCTTTTGTCTAAAATCTCCAACAGTGGTAATGCCTGTAGTAACGGCTATTTGGTCACTATCACCTATTTGCAAGGTGCCATGTTTAAAGCCATGGTGGTTATGCTGCGACTGCGGACAGTGATAAATAGTTTGTCCGTGACTGGCTATAGCATCAATACTCGCAGGGTCAATACCCCATGCAATCAAGCACTGATTAACCATCTCACCATGGAGTTTGCCCACCCAAGGGTGTAATAAAGTCAACACTTCTAAATCGCATTCGCGCTTGGCAAACACCTGCTTTATTTTACTTTTATACTCGTCGTTATATTCAACTGTAGTAAAATTTAACACCTCTATTTGTGTATGCAAACCTGCACCGGTTATTTTACATAGCGCCACATCTAAACCATCTAACGAGGTGCCACTCATTAAACCAATAATTAAACGGCTAGGCTTTTTAGCGCTATTGTAAAGTGCTTCGATATGAGGGTGCATTGAGAGACTCTGTCTGGGTGTTTTTTTTATTTTAAAAGAGTTTTAAGCAAAGTTATACCTGTATACACTTTAATTTTAATGAATGGGTTTTCATTGTTTAAGCGTTTAAAGCTTGCTAAGTTATTGGCTGATAATAACAAACTCATTTATAGCATGATCACTCTACGAGCATTTAAACAACACGATACCTGCCAAATAGTCACCATTTTGAATGATCATCAAGTAGCTCGCTATTTGTCCTCTAAAATTCCATTTCCTTATACCCAAGCAGACGCCCAGTGGTGGATAAACCATGGCTCAAAATTTGGCATCATTAAAGCCATCGAAGTTGACGGCCTGTGCGTTGGTTGTATTGGTGTTACTCCCGGTGAATTTGAGTATAGTCGCAATGGCGAAATTGGTTATTGGCTTAGTCAGCAATATTGGGGGCAAGGAATTATCACCCAAGCCATTAAGCTTATTTGCAAAGAAGCATTTGACAGTAGTGAGTTAAATAGAATCTTTGCTACGGTATTTTCAGGTAATATTGGCTCCATAAAAGCACTCACCAAAGCTGAATTTTCATTAGAAGCGCAACTCAAGCAAGCTATCTATAAAAACAACCAATTTTACGACGCTATTATTTTAAGCTTACTTAAAAACCATCAACCTAATCTAAATTAGAATAAATACTCTATGCAGGGTTGAATTAACACTCTCTCGCCCAAAGCTCGTGTATCAAGGTACAAATTTTGTCCGCCTATCCGCGCATTATTGTTTAGCAATGTATCGTTTTAAAGCTTAAACATTCGGTATATAGGTGGTTTTTTCACTCTATTTTGGAGATTTTTATGTCCACAACCAGCCGTCAATTTACTTTAGCATCGCGCCCACACGGCGCACCGACCAATGAAAACTTTGAACTTAAAAACGTAGAGCTGCCATCATTAAAGGATGGTGAAGTATTGCTGCGTACTATTTATTTGTCACTAGACCCCTATATGCGTGGCCGCATGAGCGATGCTAAGTCATATGCCGACCCGGTAGAAATTGGTGATGTAATGGTCGGTGCAACGGTTTGCCAAGTCGAATCATCTAAAAACGATACCTTTAGCGAAGGCGAATGGGTATTAGCATATACAGGCTGGCAAACTTACGCTATCTCAAACGGCGAGGGCTTAATGTCATTAGGCAAAGAGCCTAAAAATCCATCTTATGCACTCGGTATTATGGGTATGCCTGGTTTTACTGCCTACATGGGATTGTTAGATATTGGCGCACCTAAAGCAGGTGAAACTGTGGTCGTTGCAGCAGCAACAGGGCCTGTGGGGGCCACGGTTGGTCAAATAGCGAAAATTAAAGGCTGTAAAGTAGTAGGGGTTGCCGGAGACAGCGAAAAATGTACGCATGCTGTTAAAAATCTTGGCTTTGATGCCTGTATTGACCATAAAGCTGATGACTTTGCCGAACAATTAGAAAAGGCATGTGAGCAAGGCATTGATGTTTATTATGAAAATGTGGGCGGAAAAGTATTTGATGCCGTATTACCTTTGCTGAATACCTCAGCACGCGTACCTGTGTGCGGGTTAGTATCGCAATATAATGCCACCAGCCTGCCTGAAGGCCCAGATAGAATGGGCATGCTTATGGGTCAATTGCTTACTAAACGAATAAAAATGCAAGGCTTTATAATTTTTGATGATTACGGCCACCGCTATGACGAATTTGCCCAAGACATGCAACAGTGGCTACAAGATGGAAAAATTCAATACCGCGAACATCTTGTCGATGGGTTCGAAAAAACCATCAGCGCATTTAACGATATGATCAGTGGTAAAAACTTTGGTAAAACCGTAGTAAAAATTAACAGCCCACTATAATAACATTCATGCTGTGTTGTAATTCAGCACAGCCCAATAAGGAAGATAATGATTAAACTACACCACTTAAATAAATCTCGCTCTAAACGTATTATTTGGTTACTCGAAGAGCTTGAAGTTGATTACGAAATTGTTGCTTATCAGCGCAACACTGAAACTTTTTTAGCCCCTGATGAGCTTAAAAATGTGCATCCGCTGGGTAAATCACCGGTTATCGAAGATGACGGCTTAGTGATTGCCGAGTCTGGCGCTATCACAGATTATTTGATCACTAAATATGGCAAAGGTAAATTTGCACCAGCCACAGGTACTGCGGAATTTGTAGACTATCAGCAATGGCTTCACTTTGCCGAAAGCTCTGCTATTTTACCATTATTGCTGAAAATGTTTGTACAAAAAGATGGCGCTAAAACGCAATTTTTAGAGGGCTATGCCGATGCTGAAACCGCTAAAGTAATTAGCTATTTTAACAACCGCCTTGAAGGTAAGCGCTATTTAGTAGGCGACACCCTAACTGGTGCCGATTTCATGATGTCGTTTATTGTTGAAATAGTTAAAAACGCTGGCCAGCTTACACACTTTAAAAACCTTGTTAAATATGATGAGCAATTGCAAAGCCACGAGAAGTTTCATACTGCTAACGAGCTTGAAGCTAAATACGATTAACTGGTTAAACACGAATGAAGAAAGGGTCATAAGATCCTTTTTTTTATGATCACCCTTTGCAAAATTGCATTTTAAATACCCGCCAATTCTCGCTCAGTAATACACTCATCAGACGCCATTTCGAATTCTCGACACGTTAATGGGCGATTTTCGTAAATAGTACACATTAACGTGTTTCTATCGAGAGCTTGACACCAGCCATCGTCGCCACGCTTCATAACTTCACTGCCCCATTTGTCGTAATCAATATACTGAAAAGGCACACCGGTATCACTAACAATACGCACTTCTAATTGACAACAACACGCTTGGCAATTAGCGCATGTGATGGGTTCGTTAGTCGGGGTTATATTTCTTACAGGGATAACGTTGTGCGGCATAATGGCTTACTGTTTAGAATAAGCCATCAGAATACAGGAACTAATAGCAATTGCATTAAATTAATATAATTTATCGTGCCAGTAATATCGCTTTAGTTTCGCTGTAGCGCTGTTGCTCACACAGTGCAAAACCACTTAGCTGGCGTACCTTATTACGCGCAAATAGCGGCACACTCATTCCCGCTAAAAACCGACATTGGGTTTCAATGCCCACATTGTGCGCTCCTTTCGTTGCCATATGCGCCAAAAACTCATCCACCTTTTGATAGATAAGTGACTCATTAATCTCTGGTGGGGTGAGTGAATACTCAAGCTTGACCGCATGCCCACGGCACACACTACAATGCCCACATTGCTGTGGCGCATTCGCATCATCAAAATAACGGGCTAAGTTATAGCTTAAGCAAGATTGCAGCTCAAAAAAGCGTACTAGTGCAGCAATTCGTTTTATTTCAGCTTGCTCTTTATCGGTAAAATAATCGTGTAACTGCTGGGCAAGTTCGATGTTATTAATCACCTCGCTATGCACTTTGTACACTTGAGTAATACGTTTGGTTTCAAGGGTGATAAGGTTTTTTTCTGCTAGGTAATCAAGTGCGGCTACCACACGTTTACGGTCAACTTGCGCGGCTTGGGTCAAGCTATCAAAGTTAAGTGTACCCCATATTTTTTTAAAGTCGGTATGGCTAAATATTTGTGTTAAAAAGGCTTGGCGCTGCTGATCAAACTGGCTAAGTAACTCACTTTTATCAACCAAAAATTTATACTTAAAATCGGCGTAATACGCATACTGCGGGGTTATTGCGCCTTGCATTTCCAATTGTACCAGCAAGGTTTTAAGGGCAAGCTGGCGAATATTACTCTCGCTTGAAAGGCTATATTCTTGCATTTCCCATTGCTGTTGGGCTTGGCGAATATCGTTAATCACGTGCTCAATACCGCTGAGCTCTGGGGTATCGCCGTACACAAAATTTTCTACTGTGCTTAAGCCATCTAAATTAGCCAATGTATAACAATTGGAAGGGTTGCCATCACGCCCTGCACGACCAATTTCTTGGCTGTAGTTTTCAATTGATTTAGGTAAATCGTAGTGAATCACAAAGCGTATGTCTGATTTATCAACCCCCATGCCAAAGGCAATAGTGGCGACCACCACATTTATTTTACCCGCCATAAAATCATCTTGAATTTGCCCGCGTAAGGTATCTTCAAGCCCTGCATGATACGCCACCGCCTGCAGACCCTGTGCGCTTAACATATTGGCCACTTGCTCAGCACTTTGCTGCAGCGTGACATACACAATACCGGGGCCGGTTTGCGCACGGACAATTTTAGTAAGCTCAGTGTTTTTATCGGCAGTTTTAACACTCAGCACACTTAAATCTAAATTAGCGCGATAAAACCCCGTTTGAACAATACATTGTGGCTCAATAGCAAAGCGTTCTGCCATATCGCGTTTTACTTTTTTAGTGGCTGTGGCGGTTAATAGTAACACTAACGGAATATTTAGCTCTTCACGATAACGCGGTAGTTTTAAATAGTCGGGTCTAAAATTATGACCCCACTCAGATATACAATGCGCTTCGTCTACCACCAACATAGAAAGCGCTACTTGGCTAATAAACTCTCTAAAGCGTTCGTTTTTAAAGCGCTCAACCGATACCATTAACACTTTAACTTTACCACTGCGCACATCGTTCATTACGGTACTGCTTTGCATTTTATCTTGGCTTGAATCGAGGCTTGCAGCATAGATGCCTTTACTGTTTAAAAAGCTTATTTGATCTTTCATAAGCGCTAATAATGGCGATACCACTAAAGTTAAATGCGGTAAATGTAACGCGGTGAGTTGATAGCACAAGGATTTACCCGACCCTGTAGGAAATATCGCCAGTGATGATTGACCATTTAGCAGTTGCTCTATGGTTTGTTGTTGCCCTGCTCTAAACTGATTAAAACCAAAATGTTGCTCAAGAGACTGAACTAGCGAGGTACTCATAAAAGCGTCCTTTTTATGTCGGTGCCCATAAATGCTGTAAATGCGCATTAGATGAAATATTTGCATATAAGTATACAGCAAATGACGTGATTTTTTGCTGACATGCGTGTTATTTAGGCGCACAATATTACCTAAGTGATGCATTGCCAAAATAATTTTTTTGATACCCAAGTCATTTTAAAAATCAACGTACAGAAATTGCTTCGGTATATTATTTTTAAGGGCATAGTCATGGACAAAACCATACCAAAAATCGTCATCATAGGCGGTGGCGCTGGTGGGCTGGAGCTAGCAACTCAATTAGGGCACAAATTAGGAAAGAAGCAACACGCAAATATATTACTTATTGATAAAAACCGCACTCATATTTGGAAACCGTTATTACATGAGGTTGCAACCGGCTCTATTGATGCAGATTTAGATGGCGTTGTATACTCAGCCCATGCCGCCAAGCACCACTACAACTTCCAGCTTGGCACCTTTTGTAACCTCGATAACAATAATAAAACCATCACCTTAAGTCCCCTAAATGATGAATTAGGGCATCAAATTTTACCAAAACGAACTGTTCACTATGACCACCTTGTTATTGCTATAGGCAGTGTCAGTAATGACTTTAATACCCCTGGCATTAAAGAGCATTGCTTTTACCTTGATTCAAACCAACAAGCCGAACGCTTTCAACACGCCTTACTGGATAACTTTACTCGCCTTCATCAAGACGACGACCCATTGCATTCATTAAACATTGCTATTGTTGGCGGTGGGGCAACAGGTGTTGAGCTCTCGGCTGAGCTGTATCATGTTTCTGACTTACTCAAAATATACGGTCTAACCAATATGTCGGCTAAGCGCTTACACATACACTTGATTGAAGCGGGCCCCCGCATTTTACCTGCGCTATCTGAGCGAATTGCCAGCTCAGCCAAACGTGAGTTATTAAGATTAGGGGTTATCGTACGAGAAAACACCCAAGTTAAACAAGCAACCGAGCATGGCTTTATCACAAAAGGTGACGAGCAAATAAATGCAGATATTATGGTGTGGGCAGCAGGGGTAAAAGCCCCTGACTTCATTAAAGAGCTAGACATATTTGAGCTAACACGTAACAACCAAATAAAAGTGAATGATTACTTACAAAGTAACCTAGACCCACAAATATATGTGCTTGGTGATTGCTGCGCGTTTACTCAAGATAATGGGACACAAGTGCCACCACGCGCACAATCGGCGCATCAAATGGCGCAGTGCGTTGAAAAAAACCTGATTGCTACATTACGTGAGCAACCCCTTAAGAAGTTTGAATATAACGACCATGGCTCACTGGTAAATTTATCGCGCTACAGCACGGTGGGCAGCTTAATGGGCAACCTAACCAGTAGTAGTTTTTTTATTGAAGGTAAAATTGCTCGCTTTATGTATATTTCATTATACAGAATGCATCAGCGCGCTATTCACGGCAGTGCCAAAACCTTTGCTTTATGGATCAGCGAAAAGGTGCTGCGTGTTGTGCGTCCTAAAATGAAGCTGCACTAGCCAAGATTAAAGACAGTGCTAATTTAAGTTATCACTGTCTTTAATCTTTAATATTAGCTATATAAAGTACACAAAAATTTTAAGGAACAGGCTATGTCGGGTAAAACGCTTATTTTTAATTTTGATGGTACCGGCAGTGAACCCCGCGACGCAGACCAATTTAGTACTGAGCATTTTAAAGAAGACGCTAGTATTTCTAATATTTTAAAACTACATTTATTGCTCGGCGGTAAACTTGATGATTCACCCACCACCCCATTTTCCAAGCAATTAAGCTTTTATTACCAAGGCATAGGCACCAAGGGCAGTCGTTTAAAGCGAATTTTAAATCAAGCACTTGCCCCACGCTCTGATGACGTAGCCAGCATTTTAACTCACGCTATTAATGATTTTAAACAACACTACCAAAGCGGCGATACCCTACTGCTTACTGGTTTTAGTAGAGGCGCGGCCTTAGCACGGCGCTTTGCTAAATGTTTAGAACCATTAATAAATGAGCGAGTGTATTTGTGTGTGTTTGATACCGTCGCCTCAATTGGCCTGTCAAAGGTAAGTAAGGCTACCCGCGGTGCTGAACATGTTATTTTTGAAAACCATACCATTGCCAATAATGTCACTGAGGCATTGCACTGTGTTGCGCTTGATGAAAAACGTCGCGCCTTTGAGCCCACATTAATGAACCAACAAGCCAACATTACCGAGCTGTGGTTTGCAGGAGCTCATTCCGATGTGGGAGGTGGCTACTATCGCGATGGGCTTGCCGATATTTGTTTGCGTTATGCACTTGAATGGCTTATTGCTCAACCGCTGTCAGTTTCATTGCTAACCAGCCATGACATAGACTACGAAAGTCTTTTACCTGAGAGTAACTTGGTTGCCCAAGACGATGTGACGGTTATTCCCGATCCACTGGCGCTGAGTCATCAGCAACATTACTTTTGGTTAAACCCATTTTTTAAACTTGTTGATAGGCAGTGCTGTGTATTAATTGACGATGAAATAAGCCACATCGCTCCATTAATACATCACAGTGTTGCGCAGCGAATTAATAAATTAACTAGCTACCGCCCTGAATCGTTAAAAAACTTACATTATAAAATGATTTACAGTGACGACAGCACACTAAACTTTATCGGACTCAGTAGCCATATAATGCTCGCCAACCAAAATATGAGCTTACTGAGTGTTAATCAAAGCCAAGATGTGATGGTGTACGCCAGCGAAACTTATAACGCCACCGGCTTAATGCTTGCCCAAGGTGCCACCTATCGCTTTACACCTTATCCTAATCAATATTGGTATGACGATGGTGTAAAGTGCTCTCCTTCTGGTTGGCATCGCGATAACGTGCAACTCGGTGTAAAAGAAATCCCTATGGCATTACTTGAGCCATTTAGGCGTTTAGCTATGGCGCAGTGGTTTAGTTTAATAGGTACAATTGGTCAAAGCGATGAACATGCATTTGAAATTGCCGAAGGCGTTGAAGTAACCATTAAAAAATCGGGGGAATTTTGCCCATTTGCTAATGATTTAAATCGTTTTTATGGGGCGAATGCTGGCAGGATAAAGCTCAAAGTAACGCGATTAAGCTGATAAATAACCCATATAATCAGTGCACTTTATACTGCAAAGTGCACTGAGCTAGGGATAGCTGGTGGACGTTATTGTTTTTTCATTTTATGGCCTTTCACGGCATAAAATAATATAAATAAGTAACAGGGTAACAATACAGAGTAACCTGTTTGTAGCGAGGTAAAACCACTTAGTAAGCCCCATAGCACTGGACCAAATGCGCCGCCTGCTATACCCATTACTAACAGTGCTGAGCCCGTGCTGGTTAGTTTACCTAACCCTGATAACGCTAGTGGGAAAACCGCTGGCCAAACAATGGCGTTTGCTAAGCCTAAAAAGGCAATTAGTAGTAAAGCGTCTGGTAAATTAGCGCCTCCTAAAGGCACCAGTATGGCGTTGGCAATAACAAACGATTGCGCATCAATAAACAAAATACACACGGTGATCACAATACCCAATACTGCCGATGCTGTTAAGGCCGCTTGCTGAGAGATAAATTTAGGGATAAGCATAATACCTAAAATATAACCAAACACCATAAACATCATAGTGTATGAGGTCATTACCCCATAGTTTTCAACACCCAGCGATAGTGCAAAAGTACCTATGGTATCGCCAGCAATAACCTCTACGGCAACATATAAAAAGATAGCAATAGCACCTAACACTAAGTTTGGATGAGAGAGTGTTTCACGAATTTCACTTTTATCGTTTATTGCTTCAACTTCATCATTGATAAGTTCTGGCAGCGGCGACTTTTTAACAGCAAAAGCTAATAAACCAATAAATATAGCCATGCCTAAGTAAGGTAAAATAAGGCCGTTGGCCATATCGTCAACTTGCTCTTGGCTCAGCTCAGTGCCTACCGTACCGGTAAAATTGCTTAAAATTAAGGCGGTAAATACCATCGGAGAAATAACCCCTGCGCCTTTATTTAAAATCCCCATAATACTAATACGTACAGCAGCCGATTCTTCTGGCCCTAAGCGCACCACATACGGGTTAACCGCGGTTTGTAATAAGGTTTGCCCTGCGCCCATTACTAACTGGGCTAATAAAAATAAAGGAAAAAACTGTGACATAGCAGCAGGAATAAACATTAAGCCTGCTAACATCATACAGCCCATACCCAATGCCATACCGTTTTTATAGCCAACCTTCTTGATCAATACTGCCGAGGGCAGCGCAGTAAATGTAACCGCAATATAAAAGGAAAATAAAATTAACGACCCTTGAAATGGAGTTAACTGTAAAATTTGACTTAAGTACGGCATTAACGAGCCATTAAGCCAAGTAGCAAAGCCCAGTATAAAAAATAATACCGCAACAATGGCCATTGGGACCACGCTACTATTTTTGGACGTATCCATAACATTGGTTGTCATGTTATTTTCCTTTATTTATATTTATTATGTTGTTAACAAACCTGAGCGCCGCCAATCCACGTGCTAATGACTTGTTGTTGTGTGTTTAATTGTACAAAATCTGCTGGGCTACCCAGTACTAATCGCCCGTGTGTGGCAGGCAACTTTAAATACTGAGCAGGGTATAAACTGGCCATATTCAGCGCTAGCGCTAATGGCTGCTTTAAATGAGTTACAGTGTTTCTAACTGCGGTTGCCATATCAAGCGCAGAGCCGGCCAACTCACCGGTTGTAGACGTGAGCTTACCATTATCTAAGTTGACAGTTCGGTCAAAAAAAGCAAATTGAGTGTCATCTGTTCCCACTGGTGGCATCGCATCAGTAACTAAAAATACGCGCCCCATTGGTTTTGCTTTTAATGCCAGTTGGCATGCGGCGTAATCAACATGATGGCCATCAACAATTAAGCCACAGTAAGTATCATCATTTAATAATGCACACCCTACTACACCCGGCTCACGCCCTTGTAATGGCGACATAGCATTATACAAATGCGTAAACCCGGTTGCTCCAGCATCAACGCCTTGTTGAGCCTGTGCAAAGCTAGCGTTGGTATGGCCTAAGCAAACCTGAATTCCTAAATCACGCATTTTGGTAATATCGCTTGGTAGTACATTTTCAGGCGCTAAGGTTACCACGACTTTACCTAAATCTTGGCGAGATAACACCTGCCATTCTTGTTCAGAAATAGGACGAATAAAATCAGCGCTATGAGCGCCCTTTTTTGCCACTGATAGGTGCGGGCCTTCAAAGTGAATGCCAATAATACCGGGAGTCTGCTGGGCTATCGCCTGAGCAATTACATCGGCTGCTTGGCGCATGACTTCTACGGTGTCAGTAATTAACGTTGGCAGCATAGCGGTTGTGCCATATTTGGCATGTGCCAGCAGTATTTTTTTAACCCCAGCAACACTGCTAGTACGGTTAAACAATTCACCGCCGCCGCCATTAACTTGAATATCAATAAAACCAGGTGCAACTAACCCCGTTAGGTACTCGTCTGCCTGCTGTACGTTATCATCTATTGCCGTAATAATACCCGCATCAACGCTGAGCACTTTATCGTTAACAAAGTGCTCGCCATCAAAAAACTGGGCTACATGAATTCGTTTAACTGACATTTATAATGTCCTTGTTACTTTTTTAAGCCCCTTTGGCTCATCAGGATTAAAACCACGGCTTAATGCCACTTTTGCCACATCAAGATAAAAGCGCTGTAATACTAAAAATGGCGCTAATCGCGGGTGTACTTTAATACCTTGTTGATTAAGGCTAATTACTTGTGCACCGCGCTTTTTAACCTCAGCAATTTGCTGCTGATGTGACTCTTTGGTTTCATCATCAACCGAACAATCTAAAATCACTAACCCTTGCTCAACCAAGGTCACCGGGCCATGTAAAAACTCCGCACTACTAAATGACTCAGCATGAATAGCACACACTTCTTTAAGCTTAAGTGCCATTTCTTTTGAGATAGAAAATCCTAAACCACGTGCCAATACCACCATATTCTTAATATTTGCAAACTCAGTAGGTTGTAGCTGAGTTGGCGAATCTATAATGGCATTAAGCGCACTAGGTAACTCGTTAAGCGATTGTAATAATGACTCATTTTGCGTCCAATTAGCAACAATATGTACCAATGCCGACAACGTTGCCAAATAGCTTTTTGTTGCCGCCACCGAAATTTCATCACCGGCTTTAAGAGGTACAAAATCATCGACAATATCTTGCAATGGCGACGCTTCATCGTTAACCAACGCAATACAATAAGCGCCCGCCTCTTTAGCCATTTTTGCCTGAGCTAGAATATCTGGGCTGCGTCCTGATTGAGAAATAACAATTACCACGGCGCCTTCCAGCTTTAATGTTTTACCATATACACTCGCCACTGAGGGCGCAGCTGAACTGACCGGTACACCCGCTTCAATTTCAATTAAATACTTACCAAAAACGCCAGCATGATCAGATGAACCGCGACCAATCATCATAACTACTTTAGGGGCCATATCGCGAAGCTTATGACCAATTTTTTCCACTAAAGGTTGGTTGGCAATAATTTGCTTTTCAATAACATTTGGCGTTTGCGCCGCTTCTTTTTCCATTAGTGTGTTAAACATCATAACTCCTGGCTGCTGTAATTAACGTGCTGTTGTTTAGCGTAAAGTACAGACCCCATTTCTGGTGACGATAATGGGGCTGATAAAATAGCTTGTATGTCTGGATCTAACCATGTTGTCATCACGGTTGATAAACCACCAATAAACGAAAGCCTTGGTGGGTTTTTATCTAATAATTGTCGTGCAATGTCGCTTAAATAAGCGCCACCTTCTTTTAAAATAGCAATTGCTGTGGCATCGTTCGCTTGTGCGGATTGAAAAACACAACCTGCAAGTTGCGCAAAAAAGGCGGCGGGTTTATTGGCAATCACTTCAACAAGTTGCATCGCATCACTGACTTCTAAATACTTCATTAACAAATTAGTAAGCGCACCACTTGGGATTAAATTATCTAGGCTAAGCAGCACATACTGACACGCAGTAAAGCCAATCCAAGCACCACTGCCTTTATCACCGTGTGGAAAGCCATGACCGCCAATCATAAACGATTGGCCATTAACGTATGAAAATCCACACGAACCAGTGCCAGCAATCATCACTGCGCCATCGCCGCCCTGATGAGCGCCCATACAAGCAATGAGTAAATCAGTAGTTAAGTGCATAGTTTTAAATGGGTGTTGCCACTGCATCATTTGATTGTGCAAACTTGGTAAGTTAACCCCTGCTAAACCAACCCCTGCAATAAGCTCAGATAAAGGCGTATCTTTAAGCCCTGCATCTTGTAATGCTAAACGCACTGATTGCTCAATAGAATGAGTTGCTTGATTAAACCCATGTAACGGGTTACCTGGGCCTGACACGCCGGTGCCGACTATGTCATTACAGCTATTGACGATAATTGCTTTACATTTAGTGCCGCCGCCATCGATCCCCACAAAGAGTTGATTGTTTTTAATATTGTTGGTGATCATTTTTGCCTCTTAAGTTGTTCGACCGTTTTGCAAAACACTAAAATAAAACCGGACTGTCATACTGTATGAATCTTATACTAGCATAAATGACAGCGTTGTCATTATTTTTATTTACAAATAAATAACTTCTTCAATAGTCAATAATTTAAGGAAAAACGCACCTTATCGGTGCGTTACTTTAAGCTTTCTGCTAACACGATTTGCATAAGGCGTTTTAGAACGAACCCATACATCTTGTGTTACTTTGACCGGTTGTGTGTAGGTTTGCCATTGTTCATCACCTTGTTTATATTCAATCACTAAACCAGGGTAAGCAATATTGGCGTACAACATGCTATTCTCAATTTTAGCACCTGCATTTGCAAGACGATAATGCACATCAGCACGTTCTAACTTGGCAAATTCTTTTAGCCCCATGGTAGCAGCAAAAGTTTGCCATTGCTGATCGCGCTGCTGTTTTAATTCAGGACTAAAGCGATTTGTTTGTTGGCTGTAAACAAAGCCATTGTGATCATACGGTACCGCCCAATCTGCTTTATGCCAAGCACGCTGTGCCAGCGATAATAACCGTGGGAACAGCTTATATTCAGCCATATTATTGGTGCGCGTATTTTCGCTCCATAATTGCCCCTGAATACCCACAAAACGTTTATCTTTTGCTAAAGGCGCGGATACGACCTTGCCTTGCTCATCATACTTTAACGTGTCATCAGCTACATAGGGATTATCTTCTCTATCGAGCCAAAATTCAGCATGAATAGGTAAATTATCTGGCATAAACTGAAATATCTTTTCAGTATTTATATGCCTTGAAGCCCAGTAATAACCATGCTCCTGTGGGTCTGCCTCATACGGAAAGTCAAAATACAGTACATCTGGTGACGAAAGCACTGCTTGCCAATTTCTGTTGGCAAATTCATGTGCACGCTGATGGCCATTCCACATTAATAAATCCCAAACATTACCTTGCACAACCTCTGGCATATTCTCTGGGTTAGTATGCGATAAGCCATCGCTCCATGCTGCGGTTTCAATATTCATATCAGCTAACATATTGGCAATACGTTCAATAAAATAGCTGCCCAGCTGATTCGCTTTAGTAATTTCTAACTTATTTTGTTTAATAAAATCAGCACAAGCAGGTGAATCGACCCATGCTCCGGCGGTTTCATCGGCGCCTATGTGATAACGAGTTAGCGGATGCTGTGCCTCACTATGAATACTTTTTACTTGTTCCATTACTTCACGGATAAACGCATAGGATGAGTCTAAACACACATTAATGGTATTGTCGTTATAGTGTTGTACCGACGAATAGAGCGTTGTATCAAGCGGGTCATACAGTAAAAACTGTTCGGCTTTTTGTTTATCGCCTTGTTTTATGTATTTATTATAACGCGCTTGCATGGCTTTAATTGCAGCGCGAGAATGCCCTGGCATGTCAAGCGATGGGATCACTTGAATATGGCGCGCACTCGCCGCTTTAAGTATTTCTTGGTAGTCAGCTACCGAATAATAGCCGTTTGCTGCACTTGAAGTATCAAGCCCTGCGCCTAATTGTGGCATTAAACATTGCTGCTCGCTTTGATCAAAACAGCGCTTTGCACCTACATCGGTTAGTTCAGGCAGTGATGGAATTTCTAAACGCCAGCCTTCATCATCACCTAAGTGCAAATGTAGCTTGTTAAGTTTATAAGCAGCCATTTGATCAAGTAACTTTAAAATAAAGCCTTTATCACGAAAGTTTCGTGCTACATCAACCAATACCCCTCTAAACTGATAATGCGGTGCATCAATAACCTCTCCCACAGGTAACATATTACTATTAACCTGATATAAGCTCGCTAAGCTTTGCAGAGCATAAAAAATCCCAGTTTCGTCAGCGGCATCAATAACCACCTCATCGGCTTTAATCGCTAATTTATAACTGCCATTAAGCTGATCTTTTTTAACAGTGGAATTAAGTGTGACCTTAATTGCCGCTGCATCATCACTTATATTAATACCTAACAGTGCCAAGCGCTCAATTGCAGCCAATACACTTGATTTATCAACTTCTGCATAGTTAATATTAAGCCCTTGGCTAATATCAAGCGTTTGAGTTTGACTAAATTCGCTAACGCGTGGGGTGGGTATAATTTGTTGAGCAATCACATTGCTTACTTGATTTTTCGAGGTTAAATAAGCTGAAAAGTCATACTTTTCATTACGCTCAAACAAGCGCTCAGCAGTAAGCCACTGAGTTTTATCGCTCTCAGTACGTTTAAACTGACGAGTGTAATCGGTATAAGGTTCTACATGTGGTAATAGCTCTAAGCCCGTCTCTGGGTCAATTTTAGGCCTTGTACTTTCAATCACTTTAGCGGTGTCATTGTTATTCACCACGATATAGTTAGGAATAGCGTCGCTTTGCGATAATGACCAAAAATGCGCATAAAAAGTAATCATTTTAGTCTCACCGGCTTTAAAGCCAGTAAACCCGTCTTTAAGCTCAATAACATGAATATCGCCATTAACGTGTTTAATAGTAAATTCATCGCTAACCGACTTTTGTATTGGCGTAATTTGACTAAAGTAAATTTTCCATTGGTCAACATTGATCGCCGAGTTGGCAGTTAAATGTAAGTTTGCTTTAAAACAGTGACCGTTTTCAATATTTGGATCGCACTGAGCTGATGGGCGGTTATCAACTTGCTGATATTTTATTTGTAATGTGTTGGCAAGTAACTCCACCGCACTGTCGCTTGCAGGGCTTAGCTGAACCGATACGGTGCTTTGTTCATCAACATTGCCCTGACACGCACTTAAACCCATTGCTAAGCAGCATGCTGTCAGTAATGATTTAATCTTCATTCGCTACTTTCCTCTATTGTATTAACTTAGTCACTCAAGCACCTATTTCAAATGCTAAAAATTAAGCCGATTTTTCAATGCATTCATTCTTAGTGTGGTTAGTTTATAATGTACCATCAGCTAGAAAATATTTTATGCTTTTAAATCAATCACTATTCATATCTAGCAATTGCTACCTTAGCCAAACAATGCACTAACGAAGGTTTTAAATAATAATTAACATTGCGCTTTAACTTATGACAACGCTGTCATTTAGCTGTTAATGTATCCTTTTTTTTCTTTTATAGCTACACAAGGGGGCAAAAAAGATACAAATAATTTACATGCATACGTATGGTTTTATTTTAAATCATTGTATTTAAATGAGATTTAAATATTACCAAATCATTACCTGAAACTTTATCTACCATTCTCACAAGAAAGGCGTATAAATTAACTGTTAATATTCAATGATGTCTTTATAATTTAGTCGTCAAATAATAAAAACCGAGTACTGTTAACTACTCTTGCTGTAGTCGTTAACCGATAAAGATAAATTAGTACCTAAAATGATATATAAAGGTCTATTAAGCCTATGAGAACAACAATAAACGACGTGGCAAAAGATGCCGGGGTATCAATAAAAACGGTATCAAGAGTAATAAATAACGAAACCTCGGTCCGTGACAATACCCGTGAAAGAGTTATGGCATCAGTCGAAAAGTTGAACTTCCAGCCAAACTTAGCAGCAAGAAGTCTTGCAGGAACAAAAGCTTACAGCATAGCTTACATATACGACAATCCTAATGCGTACTACATTATCGACATGCAAAATGGTATTTTAGATGCGTGCAAAAAGCAGGGGTTTGAACTACTTATTCACCCATGTGATGCCAAAGAAGCGCATATTTTTGATGAAATTACGAATATGATCAAACGCACTCGTATCGCGGGAATCTTACTCACCCCGCCCTTTTCTGAAATGCCTGAGTTTGTTGAAAAGCTAACTCAACTAGACCTAAAAGTTGTGCGTATTTTATCAGGGCACGACGCGCCTGACTCATTAACACCCTGTATTATGATTGACGATAATCTCGCCTCAAAGTCAATTACTGAGCATCTAATTAATAACGGCCACACGCGCATTGGCTTTTTAGCCGGTGGCAGCGAGCATAACTCGACCAAAGAGCGCTTGGAAGGTTACAAAGCAGCGCTAACCCAATACGACATTACTATAGATCCAAGTTTAATTATTGATGGCGAATATTCATTTGAGTCGGGGGTTGAGGGCGCTAAAACACTCATTAGCCAAACAAATAGGCCAACCGCTATTGTCTCATGTAATGATGAAATAGCCGCCGGTGCGTTATTTGCAGCCAGATTAATGAACATTGATATACCCAGCGAGCTTTCTATAACAGGGTTTGAGGATAGTCCATTCTCGCGTCAAACCTGGCCAAAACTCACCACCGCTCATCAGCCTAATAATAAAATTGCCGAAGATGCGGCCAGCTTGTTAATAGCCCAAATTCGTAATGGCAATGACCGCGATATTATAAAACTATACACTCCTGAACTTGTCGTAAGAGACTCTACCGCACGCCCTAGTTAACCGTGTAAATGGGATCACCGTATTATTAATATTCCCCTGTGCGTTGTAAAAAAACCTTCAGCGCAGGGTTATATTAAAAACGGCCTACTTTTTGAATATACCTTCTGTATTACTGAGTTTATTAACAGTTAGACGACTTTCAATGTAAATTTTACACTTAGGCTCGGTTGATCTTTCAAGGTTACATAACTCAGTTCAACTCTCTAATACCGATTCGCTTAATTAAGTATTATTGCAGATTGGTATAAATATACAGGAGTAAATTATGGCCAAATCAGCCCAATTGTATAGAATGGCAACCGATGAACATATTTGCCCATTTGGTTTAAAATCTAAAGATTTGCTTGAACGTCAAGGCTTTGAAGTAGACGATCATTTACTCACCTCAAGAGCGCAAACCGATGCGTTTAAACAACAACACAATGTAGAAACAACACCACAAACGTTTATAGATGATGGGCTTATCGGTGGCTACGACGAACTTAGAAGTTTCTTTAATAAACCGCCTGCCGGTCAGCAAGGTACAACCTATACCCCTGTTATAGCGATTTTTGCGGTTACCTTGTTGCTAAGTTTAACCTTTTCGTTAAGTGGTGCAGGGCTAAGCGTGTATACGCTTGAGCTTTTTGTAGCATTAACAATGGCCGTACTAGCCATACAAAAGCTGCAAGATTTAACCAGCTTCTCAAACTCGTTTATCACTTACGACTTACTCGCCATGAAAGTGATCCCTTACGCTTATGTATATCCATTTTTAGAAGCCTTTGTGGGTATAGGTATGATTGCAGCGCTGCCCGCTTATTCAATAGCCCCTATCTCTTTATTTATAGGTAGTATTGGCGCAGTCTCTGTTATTAAAGCTGTATACATAGACAAGCGAGCACTAAAATGTGCCTGTGTTGGCGGCGATAGTAATGTACCCCTTGGCTTTATTTCATTAACCGAAAACCTATTTATGATAGCTGCCGGTATATGGATGCTAGTTAAATAATATAAAAGCGCGGTAAGTTACAACTTACCGCGCCATTACAAACGCTGCCTAGGTTTAAGCCACATGAGATATTTCAGTAAATGAAAATTACCCCTCACTTATCGCTGTATTTAAACCTGCCTCAGCATCAGCGAGCATAGCAAACTCCTCATCTGCACTTTTGGCCACTAAGTGTTTAGAGCTAAAGCCAAAGTAATACGCCGCACCGACTATAAACAGCACCATAGTGTATAAAAAAGCACGGGGGTCAAAGGCGTACACACCGGTCAGAGCAATCAAGGATAAACACAATGCTATGCTTGAAGTGACAATGCCGCCAGGCGTTTTATAAGGTCGAGGTAAGTCGGGTTGTTTTAAGCGCAACATTATATGACTGAACGCCATTAACGCATACGATACTGTTGCACCAACCACCGCCATAGCTAACATTAAATCGCCCTCACCACTTAGTGAAGCTAAAAAACCAAATACAGCAGGTACAATAAGCGCTCGTGCTGGCACTTTACGCGCTGTAGTAATTGATAACGAACGCGGTAAATATCCCGCACGCGATAACGCAAATACCAACCGACTATAGCCATAAATAATAGAGAAAAATGAAGCCACCAGCCCTGCTAATCCCAGTATATTAACCACGGTTGCTAAATCGCTATTGCCTGTCGCATTTAACGCATCTACCAGCGGAACTGCACTTGCGCCCATTGCTGTTGCACCTGCTGCGCCGGGTACTAACACAACCACTAATAACGCAGTAAACAATAAAAATACCATGGCGCCAATAATACCTTTAGGTACATCTTTAGCCGGATCTTTTGCTTCTTCAGCCGCCAATGGCACGCCTTCAACCGCTAAAAACAACCACATAGCAAAAGGTAATGCAGCCCACACCCCATACCAACCCAAAGGTAAAAATTCATTCGCACCTGCGGCATCTGTTACTGCAACATCAAATAAATTGGTAGCATCAAAATTTGTAATTAAAACCACTGCCGTTGCAACAATAGCCAGTACCGCTAAACCGCTTATTACCATCATTACTTTTAGCGCTTCACCTACTCCAGCTAAATGAATACCTACAAACACCAAATAAAATAGTGCATAAACCCATGGGCCATTGAACCCCGTTAACGCCTCCACTGCAGAGCCAATAAATATCACAATGGCGGCCGGTGCTAACGCATATTCAATTAATACCGCAAGACCGGTTAAATAACCCCCCGTTGGCCCCATTGCTTGACGAGCAAAACTATAACCCCCTCCAGCTGCAGGAATAGCAGCCGACATTTCAGCCAGCGATAACACCAAAGTTAAATACATAATCGCCATTAACACTGCAGCTATCGCGAAGCCGCCCCAGCCAGCTTCTGCAATACCAAAGTTCCACCCAGCAAAGTCACCTGAAATAACATACGATACCCCTAACCCTGCCAGCAATAGCCAACCTGCAGTGCCACCTTTGAGCTGCCTTTTTGCTAAGTATTCTGAATTATTAGTAGACATAACATCCTCTTTATCGATTTTTTATTTTTAGTTACCGTTATTCCGCATTTAAAAAATGACGGCTCGATTGTTGATGCTCAATCACATCATCCTGTGTCCGATCTTTTAAGTTCACTCCTGTTAGTTTTAATGTTTTAGCTTCATTTAATAAGTAGGCTGCCCGTCTTGCCGCATCGATATAGGGCAAACCAGCAGGACGAATATTAGATATACAATTACGCAGCGAATCGTTAAGCCCTGTTTTAGGCTCCCAGGTTAAATAAAGTCCCAAGCTATCTGGTGAGCTAAGCCCAGGACGTTCACCAATGAGCACCATCACAATTTGGGCATTCAATAACTCACCAATATCATCACCAATGGCTACTCGCCCTTGTTCAACTAAGGTGATTGGAGCAAGAGTAAGTGGCTTATTAACGCTCAACTGTGAAAGTAATTCAGCTATAAAAGGAGCTGCATTTTTTTGAACCGCCAACGATGACAAACCATCAGCGACTACAATGGCTAAGTCGTATTTTTCTTGGGTGCTTTGCTGTTGCTCAGCAACAAAATCAAGTAATAATTGACGACTATTCTCATTTAGCTTTCGACCCAAATCTGGTCGTTGTAAATAAGTAACTCTATCAACCGCTTGGCTATGTAAATGCAATACACGCGCATTAGCTGCATTAACAGTCGCTAACTTTGCTTTCATTTCATTGATATCAAGTGGAAAATTGACTGCATCGCGCGCTTGCGCATGCGACAGTTGAAACGCCAGCATTTCAGAGGTTGGTAAACTAATACCCGCTCGACCAAGTCCTATGCGGGCATCAGTAAACTGGCGTAAGTCACGCCATGGGTTGTGTACCACATTGCCATTATTTTTATGATCAGTATTAGCAAGGTCATTTGATTTAAAATCTGCAGTCATGAACGGCCTCCCGCCAGTGCATCTAACGGCTTAGCAAATGCAGCGGGAAGACTGTGCGATAAAGTAACATCGCTACTGTTTTTCATAATGTTCATGTTAGTAAGCCACTTTTCAAATTCTGGCGCGGGACGAGAGCCTAGAACTCGGCGCACGTATAACGCATCATGAAATGAGGTAGTTTGGTAATTGAGCATAATGTCATCGGAGCCCGGAATCCCCATCACAAACGAGCACCCAGCTACACCAAGCAGCGTAAGTAAGTTATCCATATCATTTTGGTCAGCCTCGGCATGATTGGTGTAACACACGTCACATCCCATCGGAATACCCAGTAATTTGGCACAAAAATGATCCTCAAGCCCCGCGCGGGTAATTTCTTTGCCATCAAATAAATACTCCGGGCCTATAAATCCCACCACCGTATTAACTAATAGCGGATTAAATTTTCGTGCAACGGCATACGCGCGAGTTTCGCAGGTTTGCTGATCTAGCCCGTGATGAGCATTAGCCGAAAGCGAGCTGCCTTGCCCTGTTTCAAAATACATCACATTATTGCCTACCGTGCCACGCTTTAAACTCAGCGCGGCATCTTGTGCCTCAGCTAAAGTATTTAAACTAAAACCAAAACTCGAATTGGTGGCTTCTGTTCCACCAATAGACTGAAACACTAAATCAACTGGCGCCCCCGCTTCTATGCATTCAATCGTATTAGTGACATGGGTAAGCACACAGCTTTGGGTAGGAATTTCATATTTTTGAATCACCTCATCCATCAATGTCATCAATTTAATAGCCTGCGCCACGTTGTCGGTTGCGGGGTTTATACCTATCACCGCATCACCATTACCGTACAGCAACCCATCTAAAATACAGGCGGCAATGCCGTTAATATCATCTGTTGGGTGATTAGGTTGTAAACGCGTGGATAAATGCCCAGGTAAACCAATGGTGTTTCTAAATGCACTAGTTACATGGCATTTTTTAGCAATAAGGATAAGATCCTGATTACGCATTATTTTGCTAACAGCCGCAGCCATTTCCGGAGTGATCCCCTGTCTTACACTTGCAAGTACCGAGGGAGTTGCAAAGTCACTTAACAACCAATTACGAAAATCTCCCACGGTTAAATGAGCAATCGCCATAAATGCATTAGCATCGTGATCGTCCATAATTAAGCGAGTTATTTCATCGTCTTCATAAGCAATCAGTGCCTCATTTAAAAATGCCTTCAACGGAATATCTGCTAAGGTCATTTGGGCAACCGCTCGCTCTTGCGCTGATTGTGCAATAACACCCGCTAACCTGTCACCTGAGCGATGAGGAGTGGCTTTTGCCATTACTTGCGCCAAATTTTTAAAATTATACACCTGCGTGCCCAGTGTATATCGGTACCTTTGCCCCATGATCTACTCCACATAACAACTAGTTCAAACCTTGGTACAGGTTTTGCTGACCTATAAGCTATAAATCAATTTTGTTTAGTTTCAAGAGAGCTTAATTCATACCAAGACACTATCGAATTTTGGCAAATCATCATTTTTAGCTTTATTTCATATAGTTAACTATAGTTACAGGTGGTAACTTAATCTTAATAAAAATAAAAAAAGCAAAGAGTAACTCCATTATGACGCAGCAAGATTTAGCTAGCGCACCACAAAAGAGCATGGTGCATACCCAAGATATAGATGAGCAGGCGCATAATCTAACGCAGTGGCAGCAAAAATATGATCAGCTCAGTGATGGGCGATTTTTTGGGTGTATAGAAAGCGTGGGTTACCCTCATATTCATGCATTTGAAGAATACACAGAGCGTGCTCTTCACCAACAATGCGCAATAGCGCCACGATCTATTTGGCTCGGGATCCCAAAGCAGTCGCAGCAGAGCAAAATTAATGGCTTAAATGTGGCAAGTAATCAATTTATGTGTCGCACTAGTGAGAGTAACTTTGAGCTTATTACACCTGAGCAGTTTAATATTTATGGTTTAGTAATAGACACGCAATCGTTAGAACATATGGCTCAGATACAAGGGATGCACTTAAAAAATATAACGTCTTCAGGTACTGAGCGACTGACAACATGCAACGCCATGCTAAAAAGTGCCCGGGGTATAATAAACAGTATGGTTAGCAACAACGCTTTTGGCCTAAATGCCGATTTACAGCAAGACATGCTTAATATGCTGGCATTACATTTACTAAACGAACAGCTCCCATGTCAACGCATCGCTCCCAGTTATAAACACCGTAAAGCGGTCGTTGATAAAGTTAAAGATTATATAAAAGCGCATCCACAAAACACAGTAACAATTACTCAATTATGCGAACTCACCTTTGTGAGCAGGCGTACCTTACAATATAGTTTTGAGAGTATTTTAGGGATAAACCCACTGCGGTTTTTACGTTTAACCCGATTAAATAATGTTAGAAGAGAGCTAAAATTAGCAAAGCAAGATAAACCCATTTCTCTGGTTGCTGCCAATTGGGGGTTTTGGCATGCAGGGCAATTTACCAAAGACTACACGCAATTATTTGGTGAGAACCCTTCGCAAACAGTGATAAACCATGCTTCTTATTTGGCAAATTCTAAATCGATAATACATGGATAACGAGGATACGGGTTTCGGGTGGCGGGAGACGCTGCGCTGAAAGAATAGATTTAAGGGCTGATATGACTAGGTGCTAGACTGTTTGCAAAAGCTCGCTACTCGTCACTCGAAGCCCGTTGCCTTCTCATTTACTCCTCATTCACTTCTCTTTGTGCAAACATGTTTTAAGTGATTAATTCACAAAGAGATCATGAGACGCTGCGCGGAAAGAGAAGGCTAAAGGTGCTAGGTTGTGTTCGCTGCTCGTGACTCGAAACCCGAAGCTCTTAGCTCGAAGTCAGCCTTATTTCGGTAAGTCAAAAGCCCTATTTGATCGGTGCTAATTAAGCCGCGATTAAATAGGACTCTTGTCCTGCATGTTTGTTGTTGCGTTTAAACGAGCCTTTGCCTTTTTTAGCTTTAACCACTTGCGGCTTAAATACTTTAGAGGTTACCAGTGCTGCTAATGCGTTGTGTTTGATCACTCCGCGGCCGGTGTCTACAGCGGATTTATTAACCGCTTTTGCTTTGCATTTTTTAGTCATATTATTTCCTATTCGTTAAAAATAAAAGAATCACTCGAGGGAGCAATGCGCCTTCGTTATTGATGGCGATTGTATGCTTAATTTTCAAGCATGCAATCATTTTTAATGCTGTTTTAAATATATTTTAGCCATAAAAAAAGCGCCGTTTATAACGGCGCCTATTTAGCTTATAAAATTAAAAACTAAAACTTAATTTTGCATAGTAACTACGGCCATCAAAGCCATAGGGTACAGCACGCAATGGGTATTTAAATGCCCCATTAGAGATAGCATTTAATACTTCATCATCACCTAGTTCATCCGGTGTTTCATCAAATACATTATCCGCACCAACCGATAGCGAAAACATCTCGTTAATTTCATAGCTTACGTTTAAATCTACGAGTACTGCCGTTTCTACGGTACTCGTTGCTTTAAATGAGCCATCAGTAGCTAGCTCAATATGATCGTTAGCAAAATACTTCACATCGGTTTCGCCAAAGTAATTAAAGCGAATCATTGAGCTGTACGAATCACGCTCATAATCAAAAGTAAGCGTTGCACGTTCACCCGGTTGTCCATCAGTTAAGAAGCTACTCTGAATATCATCAAGTGCCACATTTTTTGGAATACCTGGCGCTGCATTCACACTATCAATTTTAGTTTCGTTTAAGTTACCCGCAAACGTAGCAGAGAAATTACCGTCATATAAATCGGTGCGGTATGACGCAATAATGTCCACACCCTGCGTTGTCGAATTCACTGAGTTTGAAAAGTAATTCGCTTGTACTGCACCCGTTGCCTGTAGCGCGGCAACTGCATCAGGACTAAATGCCACATCATCAGCCGATAACAAGCTACCTAATGTAATACGGTCTTCAATTTCTACTCGGTAAAAATCCACCGTTAACGATAAATCACTGGTCACATCATAAACAAAACCGGCACTGTAGTTAGTTGATGTTTCAAGCTTTAAAGTATCAACCCCTAAAGCAGCAGGAAACGCAGAGCCCGTTGTCGCTGTAAACGACTGACTTAACGTGCCGTCAGACCCTAAGTTAGTGGTAAAAGCAGTGTAACCACTTTGCTGTAATGATGGCGCTCTAAAGCCCGTTGATAACGCACCACGTACCGCAAAGTCATCATTAAATTCATAACGTGTTGCTACTTTACCTATGATATCGTCACCCGCATTCGAAAAATCTTCATAGCGAAGGGCACCGCTCACATTCCATGCATCGCTTAACATGGTTTCTGCATCTACATATACTGCGTAACTATCACGATCGCTTTTGTTTGAAGCTTCAGGACGAAGGCCGTTATAAGCCTGAAAACCACATTGTGCAAATTGACTCGGATCGTTCACCGATGGATATGAGGTATCCGTGTTGGCTGCTCCACATGCGTATGATGCCACCTCACCTGGTACAATTTCATAGTTTTCTTTACGGTATTCAGCGCCAATTGAAACATAAACAGGCTCACTACGACCAATATCAACAATCCCGTTTATATCTGCATTAAACGTTGTTTGATCAAACCTAAAACCACCCGAGTATCCCTCTGTTGGGCCAGCATTCGCGGCTATATCGGCATCGCTTGCATCCGGGTTATTAAATAAGTACTCAGCAGCATAAGAGGCATTTATTGTATTGCGTGAGGTAAAATCGTATTGGTTTTCACCATAAACTGCAGAAACATCGTAGGTCCAATCAGGGTTAATTTCACCTTTAAAACCAACTGATACCGAAATATCTTGTGCTTCATTATCTATTTGCGGTAAAAAACCGTCGCTGTAAACTTGCGTTACGTTTTTAGACGCTTCATTAAAATTACGGTAAAAGCCGTTGCCTAGTGCAGTACGCTCAGAGTAACCACCAAATGAGTAAAGCTCCCCCTCACCCATTGGCAACGCCATATTGTAAAATACCGAAGTAAATTCACTCTCTGCATTACCTTGTCCCCAACGTACTTCGTCCGATAAAGTACCTGGTGCGACATCAAGTGAACCACCGGTATCTCGCTCTGCGCGGTTAGTTTTATCTGCATCGCGGTACTCAAGCGATAAATTAATAAAACCGCCTTCATTACCTAATTCAAAACCACGATTTAAACCCGCAGAAATTGTTTCTCCATCCCCTTCTGCCGTTTCGCCATATTGTACGTACCCGGTGGTTAAATCTGTTGAGTTATTAAGTGATAAGTTGATAACCCCTGCAATTGCATCTGAGCCATACTGCGCCGCCGCACCATCACGTAACACCTCAACCCCTTTTAAAGCAATAAGTGGGATCGCATTCATATCAGTACCCGCAGAGCCGCCGCCCACAGTACTGGTTAAACCAAAAATAGATTGATTATGACGGCGTTTACCGTTTACTAAAACCAAGGTTTGATCTGGTTGTAAGCCGCGTAATGTAGCAGGGCGAAATAAATCTGAACCGTCAGAAACCTGTGTACGCGAGAAGTTAAATGACGGTGCCGTTGCCTGTAAGCTTTGGCCAAGCTCGGTAAAGCCACCTTTATTTAAATCATCTGCGTCAATTAAATCAATAGGTGATGACGACTCAGTGGCAGTTCGGTTTGAAACTCGCGATCCTAAAACAGATATTTGTTCGATATTTTTTCAGCTTTAGCAGGCGCTTCTTGTGCATTAACCATACTTGGCGCACTGAAAGCAAAAGCAACCGCTACAGCCAATGTGTTTAAACGATATGTTGACATAATGATGACCCTGTTTTGTGTATTCTTATAATGTGTGTGGGGTAAATTCCTGTATCCCCTTGCCAACATCCTAGCAACATACACAAACAAAAAGAAACAAAAAATTTGATAAAATTAGCATAAGAATGCAAATAACTTTAAAAACAGGAAAATAACACCTTTAAAAGCTCAAAACACAACCAAAGTAGCAATTTAATATCACAACCCCAAAAGTTAACACGATGTTAAAATTGAAGTTTTATTTATAATTGGTAAAAACAACAGTCTTGTATGTTTTTCACTCTGCGCCGAGCAAAAAACACACTCCAAATGACGTTTTATGCGGTTTTCATTAGACTAAAGTAGATAGTAAAGGGTAAGAAAGGGGACTCAGCAGAAACTATACATAGGTCGCTATGTAGTATTGTCCGTTTTTAAACAATATTTTATACAGGCCTATTTAAGAGGTGTAACTATGCCAATCAAACTCACTAATAAGATGACAAAGTAGAGGGTCTACGCCTGTTGATTCACAGTATGCACGTAATTGCATGGGAGTTTGTTTATCAAAAATAACTTGCCTAACTACATACAACATATGATTGAATGTGATTAGATCATTATCATTAGTACCATCTAAATCATGGCAACTCATCAGTAAGTTACATATTTTAGTATCGTATCCCCATAACTTTAAAACGTAGGCCGAAATAAAATTGGCACTTACATATCCATCGGTCATGGTTTGGGCATGCTCACCTGGCGCATCGTTTTGAGCTTGAGACAATAAAATAATCTTGCCAACAAAACTCAATAACGCCACCGAGAAAAGTAGCTCTTGATGTTGTAGACTAAACCCAGCTTGTTTAGCAAAGCGCTTAACACAGCTAGCGTAATTCGCCGCTATATTCAATTGCTTTTCATGTACGTCACTAGGAATAGACGATTCAAAGTTTTTAGCAACTAATAAAGACGTCGTAATTGCCATTAATATGGTAATTCCAAGCCTCGATACAGCTTCATCTATTGACGATGTAGGCCTAACAAAACCAAGATAAGCGGAGTTTGCAAGTTGTAACAATTTAGCCGTTATTATTGGCTCTTGAGAAACAACATTGGCTATATCGTGCAAATCAAATTCATTGCTTTGTATTAAGTCTCTAAGTTCTTTTAAAATAAGAGGATAAACAGGAAAGCTAATCATAGCCCCTAATTGCCTGCGAACATTAAAAGCAAAAGGCAATGACTTTAACGCCGCCACATTGTTAAAAAGCGCGGTTATGTCTGCCTCATTAAACGGTTTAGCAAGGTAAGCATGTACAACATTAGGTTGTCGCATCATAGTACTAAGCGTCATATCGCCGGTAAGTAACGCCCTCACTGGATAGGGGTTTTGTGAAGAGCACTGCTCTAAAACATCCAATCCATTCATTTGCGGCATTAAATAATCACTTAATACTAAATCAACGTCTTGCCTGGTATTTAAAAGCTGCCAAAATTCATCTATATCCGCTGTTGTCATAATATCAACCTCTGGAAAGGCTCTATGAATAGTCCTTTGTAATACTTTTAATAAAAAAGCATCATCGTCTAGTATGACTACCGTTATCGAACTCATTGCGCACCTTGAGAATTAAAATGGTTTAAATAATTACAAAAATCATTCTGCTCTAAAGGCTCACTGTAGTAATAGCCTTGTATGTAGTCACACCCTAACTTTTTAATTAATTCACATTGATAGGCTGTTTCTACCCCCTCAGCAACAACTTTTAAATTTAGATCATGCGACATACGCGTAATATTACGAACCATACTTTGCATCGCTAAAGACGATTCAATATCAGTAATAAGGGTTCTATCTAGTTTAACGCCATCTACAGGCAGCTTTGAAAGGTAGCCAAGTGATGAGTAACCTACACCAAAGTCATCAATCAATAGCTTAAACCCTAACGATCTTAGCCTTATTAATTGCTGTTCGCAGGTAGTAAAATCTTCGATTAGATAAGTTTCTGTTAACTCAAAAACTAACTGTGCCGGCTCTAAACTATTGCTGCTTAAACACTCGAGCATGTAGTCAATCCAATCGGGATCATCTTTTAATTGCCTAGCAGACAAGTTAATTGCTAATACACCCACGCCTGTTTTGTTATCACCCCAATATTTTAGTGTTTTACAGCTTTGAGAAATAACCCAGCGCCCTATTGAGATAATTTGACCATCGCATTCAGCAATAGGGATAAAATGAGCTGGCGCTACCCAGCCATGTTTACTCGGCTCATACCAGCGAATTAACGCCTCAGCAATAAATATTTGCCCTGTTTTAGTATCAATCTTTGGTTGAAAGCGTAATGAAAGCTCATCTTTATTTACCGCTGTTAATAATAAACGGCTTAACTCAAAGTTCTTTTTATAATCTGCGACCAGCTGAGGGTCAAAGCGAGAACAAATACGCTGCTGATCACCTACTTGATAATTCATCGTCAACTGCATTTGATTAACGAGTTCTTTTCCCTCTAAGCTATCCTCAGGAAACAAACCATACACCCCATAAAGCTGCACATGAGCATCGGTGTATTTACTAGGGAGTACTTTTTTCAGATCATTCATCGCCTTATTTAAATCGGTTAAAATTTCACTATCAGATTTAATTTCAGGAACAAATAATACGAACCGATCGGCGCTCTTATGAAGAACTTTGACCGCTTTTTCTGATACACCTTTTAGCACTTCCAAAACCAATTTTACAAGGTGGCTGCCATCTTCTTCCCCTAGCAGATCATTGATTAATTGAAACTGCGCAATACCTATATAAACTAATGCATAACATTCTTTATTCGCTTCACATAAAGCTAAATGATTATAAAAGTCAGACTCGTTGGTTACCACCGACTGTGTTCTGGTGAGTTGAAAAATGTTACTCATGCTATTTGAGTTGCTTGATAACTTTAAAAGTTGATAAGAATCATCATTTAAACAACGCTCTATCATAACTTCTTCGCTTTTAGCTAGATCAGAGGCGTGTGCGTAATTAATAAAAAGTGTACTGCTTTTCTTATCAACAAATGACTGACTCACCGCTTTGTTTTGAGCTGTATCTAAATGGGCGAGGTGTTTATTTTCATATAAATGAATATCTGGAATGATTTCAGCGGCAGGCGCGTTAAAACGATTAATAATACCGTTATTGTCTATTTCTATTAGGCCAGACATGCTGCCCATTAATAATTGATCTCTTACTCTTTTAGCTCGGCGCTGTTCATATTTTACTTGCGCCTCGCTAATGTTCTCAAGTAGCTCACTATCGACCCATGGCTTTTCTAAAAAACGAAATACCAATCCCTGATTCAATAACTCAACCACAGACTTAAAATCAGCATATCCACTTAGCACTAAGTTTACGCAATCGGGCCAGCGACTTTTAACCTGCCGTAATAAGTCAGCGCCGTTCATTTCTGGCATTCTAAAATCGGTAATGATGATTTCAATTTGATTAGCCGCTAATATTTCAAGCGCTTCAAAACCAGTGGATGCTGTTATTACATCATAACCAGAACGAACAAGTACTCGCTTTAAAGACTTCAATACATTGAGTTCATCGTCTACTAATAAAATTCGCAAAGCCACTATTTACACCCCAAGAAGAATTCTATTTTCACCAAATAAAATATTTACACGGTTTATCAATGTATCGTTACTAAATGGCTTACAAATATACCCATCAGCACCGGCATTAACTGCATCGATTAGTTGAGTTTCAGGCATCCCTGAAATCACTAATACCTTAATATCTTTAAACTCTTCGCAAGAGCGGATAAAACGAATGACCTCAATGCCGCTTAGTCCCGGCATAGATAAATCAACAGTTATCAGCTCTGGTTTTCGCTGGTGCATTAACGTACCAGCCTCGAACCCACCTGCGGCTTCTACAACGTCAAAACCGCTTCGTTTTAAAACACGCCTAATTGCAGAACGAACATTAGCCTCATCATCAATAATTAAGACTTGCGGCTTATGCGACAAACTTTGTGGAACGGGCATTTTATTTCTGACTAAAAAGTCAATAAAGTCAATCACCTGCACCCTGTAATTACCTCGACCAGTCAGCTTATGCCCTTTTAAGTCTCCCGCGTTAATCCAACGGCTTACCGTACGTTGGTGAACATCGCAATAACTAGCAATCTCACTTGGCTTTAATGTTTTTAGCATGCTAATAAAATTCAACTTGATTTTAAAATCACATTAACATAAGTTTAATGATATAGCGACAAATAGGACATTTAAGACGTAAGTGACATTAATTAACAGCTAACTCAATAACACACCCTATTCAAGAATAGTCTAGAATAAATCCTAAGCTATTATTAATAGTTAAAAACACCCACAATTGTGGCTATCTTTATTACCAAGGGGCATCTATGTTCGCCATTGATACTTTTCACACACACGGCAGCGATATAGATAAATTTATTCAACCTATAAGCCAATTTGTAGACCATGGCCCAGACTTGCTGCTAGGGTTTGCAACAACCGATACCATTAAATACCTTTATAATAATCAGCCACGCTTTTTAAAAAACACTCAAAATTGTTTAATCATCTCTTCGTGCCTTGGTTCATCAACCGAGCAAACCCTCTCATTAAATGAGCAAAGTATCAGTTTATTCTCGATTAAAGACTCAAGGGGTCATTATGGGATTGCCAGTTGCAATACAACCAATAATCTAAGAGAAAATGCCTCTAAAACCGTACTCAAAGCCATTGCTAATGCAGGCCAGCCAGGAATAACCCCCAAAATGGTCTGGTGCTTTCAAGTCCCAGGGAACGAAGAGCTAGTATTACAAGGAATTCAAGATGCGATAGGGCAGCGTATACCCGTTTTTGGAGGAAGTTGCGCCGACAACGACATTTCAGCACAGTGGCGTTTTAGCGATGCTAATAGTGTATACCAACAAGGCTTTATTATTGCGGTGTTATATCCCTCTGTAGAAACGTTCGGCTTTTATAGTTCAGGCTACGATAAAACCGACCAGCTGGGTACAGTTACAAACGTTGATGGTCGCATATTAAATACTATCGATAACCAGCCCGCCTTTGATGTTTATAATCAGTGGCGAAAAAACATAGGGTTTGAACAGTTAAAAGCGGGAAATATACTTGCCCAATCAACGATGACCCCACTGGCAAGAGCCCTTTCCTCTGATGATGATATTCCTAGGCTGCTGCTAAGCCACCCAGCGGTAGCTGAAAATGGCACGCTAGAATTATTTTCAAATTTAAGCGTTGGCGATACTGTTTATCTTGCTTCGGGAAGCCCTGAACAATTAATAAAACGAGGCGATATGGTCGTTTCTTCACTGACCAAACTGGCAGACTTACATGCAATAAAAAATATAAAGGGCGCTATTATTATTTTTTGTGGCGGCTGCATGTTATCTATTCAAAGTGCAATGCAAGAAGTAAAACACTCTATTGCAGCACAATTACCCAACACACCGTTTATTATGGGCTTTACCTTTGGAGAACTTGGCACATTTAGCGACTCAACTAGTAAGCACGGTAACTTAATGATCTCATGCGAAATATTTGGTGATTCTGTATGACTACCAACGAAATACTATTAGAAAAACTACATTTATTACAGGTTCATAATTTAGCACTTGAAGAAAACCGTGCCTTTAACAGCCTGATTTTAGACGGCCTAGATGCAATCTTAAAAAACGACAGCACAGAAACCTTACTCACTGAGTTTTTTAATATTTTGCAACAAGCGATCTCTTTTTCTGCGGCTATTTTAATTAAAATAAATCCCAGTGATGAATTTTCTACATTAGTTACAGCATCGCACCCTCATAGCGATGCAATAATTACCCAGCTTACAGTTCTCGATAAACCGAATAGAAACATTAAAAATGTATTTAACTTACACCAACTTCCTAATTGGCAAGTAACCGATCCTTTTTGGCATTCGCAACATGCAATGCTCACCACTCCAGTAAGTACCAGCACAGAGAGCTACCAGCTCTATATTTTTTCTGAAACAATTGGCGCGTTTAATCAGCACGATATTACTTTAATGCAACGCTTTGTCAGTTTTGCAGGGAATACGATTTCACAATTTGAAAAACGAAACTTACTTGTGAAACAAAAAGAAATGGAGGAAAAACAAAGCAACATTGAACAAGTGCTAATCAACTCTGAAAAAATGGCTTCGTTAGGGCAAATGGCGGCAGGCGTTGCACACGAAATAAATAACCCTTTAAGCTACATTGTCAGTAATATCCAAAATTTGGCTTACAACCTTGAGCAATTTAGTCATTTAATTAACACACTCAAAGCAGAAAAAGCCATAACGCAGCAAACATTAGTAGATACACTACAGCATTACCAATTTGATGAATTACAAACAGACTCAAGCGATATCATTGCTGAAATGACTGAAGGGGCTGATCGAGTTAAAGAGATTGTTCAAGGGTTAAGGCAATTTGCTCATCCGGATCAAACCCAAATTGGCGATATTGATATAACCGAGCTCATTGATAACACATTACGTGTTGCCTGGAACGAAATTAAATATAACGCCAACGTTGAAAAAAACTACAACACAGAACCCGTTATCATCACAGGGCGTTCAACCCAGCTCTCTCAGGTATTTTTAAATTTATTTTTTAACGCCGCTCAAGCCATTTGCGACAAGGTTGGAGTGATCAGTATTACCACTAAAGCCGATAAAAAAAATGCCTATATAACGATTGCCGATAATGGCAGTGGAATTGATGAGGACAAATTAAATAAAATTTTTGACCCTTTCTATACTACAAAACCAATAGGCCAAGGCACAGGGTTAGGGCTGGCTATAAGCAAAGCAATAATAGAACAACACGGTGGCCTAATTAGTGTTAAAAGTCAGTTAAATCAAGGCACTATTTTTAACATTACCTTACCTAAAAAGCCTAACTTAACTGACGATGCTTTGAGTATTTTAAACGCGTAAAAAAATCGCTAATGAGTGATTTTTTATCACATTATCAGCTGTTTACAGCCAAAGTTTAGACTAAATTTAATCTTATAACTCATAATCATATTGGTGGTAAAAAGATCAATGACAGATATTGCTCAATTAGAACAGTTAAAGCAGCAGCCACCGAGTATTTTATGCTTAGATGATGAAGCCAATGTGCTTAAATCTTTAGTTCGTTTATTACGCCAATATAAATTTGATGTGAGTGTTTCAACCAGTGGACAAGATGCACTTGAAAAAATGCATGCAAAGGAATTTGACGTCGTTATTAGTGATATGCGTATGCCACATATGAGTGGGGCGGAGTTTTTAGCTAAAGCGAGAAAAATCGCTCCCGATAGCCAGCGTATTTTGTTAACTGGTTTTTCTGATCTAGAGTCAACAATAAGTGCGGTTAACGAAGGAGGCATTCACGCCTATGTGCAAAAACCTTGGCAAAATGATCACTTAATTAGTGTTATACAATCAGGTGTAGAAAAGTTTAGACTAAAAAAACAAAATGAAATTTTACAACTTCAAGTAAATCAACAAAATCAACAGCTAAAAGAACTTAATACTAATTTAGAACAACTCGTCGACAAGCGAACAAAACAAATTAGAAGCGTACTGAAAAAACTTGAAGTCGCTAATGAAAGTGAAAAACGAGAGCATCAATCTACTGTTGAACTGCTTTATAATTTTATTAATGCAAATCCGTATCTCGATGGTAAAAGAGCCGAGAACATTGCCGGCACATGCACGCAAATAGCGCGTTACCTTAATGTATCGCAAAGAAGTATCACGCTTGCGCCTATTGCAGGGTATTTAGCTCAAATTGGTTTACTTGCGATGGACCCTGAGCTTTACAACAAACCTATTAACGAACTCAATGAAGTACAGCGCAAAACGTTTTACACCCACCCGAGTATTTCACAATTAATGCTCATGCCTGCAACGCATTTAAGCGATGTTTCTGATGCAATTTATCATCAATTCGAACGCTACAACGGCCAAGGAATACCCAAAGGGCTTGCTAAAAACGATATTCCTATTGGGGCTATGGTGCTCAGCGTTGCTCGCGATTACTGGGAGCATTATGAGCAAAGCGATCCATTATTAACTACAAAAATGCGCCATGAGGTTGCACTTAATAATATTAAGCTTGGCAGTGACAGCTTATATCACCCAAAAATAGTAAAATCGCTTGAGGCAAGTCATGCACAGCTTATAGCCTCAGACACGTCTATTGGCTCAATTAAAGTAATTTGCGCTCAAGAACTTGAAGAGAGTATGACACTGGCAAACTCACTGCACAGCCATACAGGTATTATGCTTTTACCTAAAGGGCACGTTTTCAATTCAAAATCGATTGTTAAGCTACAACAACTCGAAGCCAAAAAGCCGACTCCGTTTAGAATTATGGTTAAAACGGCTAAATGATTGATCTAAAATGCTCTTTTATTCGTTATACTAAGCCATAATAGTTACTTTCAAATATATTGCTTGAAGGAGCACACAGTGTCGCGATTTTCTGCCGTTACCGATAATCCCCACGACGGGCGTTTTAACCAAAAAACGGGAATATTACTGACCAACTTAGGCAGCCCTGATGCCCCCACAGCAAGCGCGTTACGTGTTTACTTACGTGAGTTTTTGTCAGATCCGCGTATTGTAGAAATACCACGTATAGTGTGGATGATCATTCTTCACGGCATCATTTTGCGTATTCGCCCAAAACGCTCAGCTAAATTATATAAAAGTATATGGACCGAAAATGGCTCGCCGCTTACTCACATTACACGCCAGCAAAGCCTTAAATTAAATGCCTTATTAAAACACCATGGCTATACCAACACCGAAGTGGTTATGGCGATGCGCTATGGTAATCCATCAATCGAAGCGGGTCTTGAAGAACTCAGAGACAAAGGTCTAACGCGTATTATTGTATTACCACTTTATCCGCAGTACTCAAGCCCAACCACAGGCTCTACCTTCGACGCGGTTGCCAATGTATTAAAAAAATGGCGCTGGGTGCCAGAGCTGCACTTTGTAAACGGCTATCACAAAAACGCTAAGTATCTTGAGTCACTCGCTAATAGTATTAGTGAGGATTTAGAAAAACACGGAATGCCGCAAAAAATGGTGTTTTCGTACCATGGTATGCCTAAACAGTTTTTAGATAATGGCGACCCATATCACTGCTTATGTCAGCAAACAACGCGTTTAGTTGTTGAAAAACTAGGGCTAGACAAAGATAAAGTGATCACTACTTTTCAAAGTCGCTTTGGTAAAGCTGAATGGTTAAAACCATACACCGACGCTACTTTAGAAAGCCTACCTGGCGAAGGGATTAAAGATATTGCAATTATTAGCCCGGCATTTAGCGCCGACTGCCTAGAAACACTTGAGGAATTAGAAGGTGAAAACCGCGAAATTTTTGAAGAAGCAGGCGGCGAAAAATACCGATACATTGCAGCCCTAAATGACCGTGATGATCACATTGACGCCATGTTTGATGTGTTAAAGCCAATGCTATAAATAAAGAGAGCAGCGGTTAGGTTTTAGCTCTCAGCGTTCAGCTGGAGATTAGCCAGGTGCGGTGAAAGCTTGTAGGCGCGAGTATATCTCGCGCTTTCTCTTGTATCACTTTCTGATAGCTGACAACTTATAACTCAAAGCTGCGCTTAGCGCTTACGTGTCACCATTAACGTGAGTGCTCCTGCTATTATCCCCCAGCATGCTGAACCTACCGACCACAAAGTTAAATCTGAGGCCGTTACTAAAAAAGTAATAATGGCCGCCTCAGTATATTCAGCACTATGCAAAGACTGCTGCAAACTATTGGCTATGGTGCCAAACAAAGCAATACCCGCCAGCGCCAATACCAAGGCCTGTGGCAGGCTTGCCACAATTGCCACTAACATAGCCGCACATAACGCCATAATTATGTAAAACACGCCACCAGCAATACTTGCCCAATAACGCTTATCAGGGTCTTTATCGGCCTCTTCGCTCATACAAATAGCCGCTGTTATAGCTGCTAGATTAATAGAATAGGTACCAAAGGGAGCCGTCACACAATTTATTAACCCGGTCACAGTTAATGACGATGATATAGGCGCCTTATAATTATGCGCTTTCAAAATAGCGAAACCGGGTAAGTTTTGTGAGGTCATAGTTACTATATATAAAGGAATACTTATACTTACAAATGCCTGCAAACTAAAGCTTGGCGCAATATAAGTAAAACTACTGGCTTGCCAATGTACGGTACTGGTATCGATATTGCCCATATACCACGCTAAAAATATACCCGCTAGCAACACACTTAGCATCGCAAAACGGGCAAAAAAGCGCTTACCAATAAAGTACACCACCACCATTAAACCAATAACTAATGGCATATCGTTCATAAAGTTAAACACATCAATGCCAAATGTGACTAATACCCCCGCTAACATGGCACAAGCCAGTTCACTGGGAATGCGGTTCATGATTTTTTCAAACCACCCCGTTATTCCCGACACCAGCACCAATAAGGCTGAGAGCATAAATGCACCTATCGCTTCAGGTAAGCTATAGCCCTGGGCACTTGAAATCAGTAGTGCAGCTCCAGTGGTAGACCATGCAATTAAAATAGGCACTTTATAATAAAACGACAACACAATAGAGGTACTGCCCATTACCAAGCCCAGCATTAATATCCAGCTTGCCACTAGTTCAGGTGTGCCACCTAAAGTGATCACCACTTGGTAAATCAATGCTATTGAACTTGAAAAACCAATAATAACGGCAACAAGCCCCGCCATAGTGCGACTAAGTAACTGATCAGTCCCTGCCATAATTCCCTCATTAAGAAACCCTAATGTTACAACATACTTTGCCTATTTATACTTTGCAATTTTGAATAATGAATAATGAAAAATGATCACGTTGCTAAAAAATTTTATTGGTCAGTTTTGCTTGTCAAAATCGGTGTAATTTTAAAAACATGCATGTACCTAAAAACATTCCACAGGGTGCGTCATTACTGTAAACATCATTATTTTTAAGCTAAAAATAAATACCTAAAAAAGGTAAATCAAATACTAACAATGAGTTACAAAAACACTAATTACCACTTTATGATTACAATTTAAATTTGATCTCATCCTATTTTTAATATAAAACTTAACAATTAGTTCACCAATAACCCTAAAAGAGAAACAGATGAAACGTTACATTGTTTTAATTATCGCTATTCCTTTGTCTGTATTTGCCATTTATACACTGCTTAATAATCAGCAAAAAACCGATGAGGTAGACCCACTCATTGCCATTGACATCGTCCCTGTTGATTCTGAATTTGTAAAACAAACTCGTAAACCATCGCCCATTGATATGAGTAAAGATCCTATTAAAACCAAACCCTCAGAAACAAAATTAGCCGTTATTGAAAGTTCGTTTGACGCAATTAATAAACCCTCAACCAAGGCCAAAGAAATCCTTAAAGCGGCAAAAGTACTGCCTACCGATTTGCAAAATGAAGCCTATATAGAATTTGATTTAGCAGCGCTTAAAACCCTTAAAGCGGGCGATAATTTTGACCTCGCCATACCGCAAACTGCCGAAACCTACAGCGCTGAAATAACTAACGTTACCAGTGCCAGTAACGGCGATAAAAGTATTGTAGGCCAAGTGATTGGTGCCAACGGAGCAATGCACACCACCATACTAACCGTGGGCAATGATGCGGTGTATGGTCAATTTACTGCACCTAGTGGCAATTATGTTTTTGAAAGCAAAGGCCAATATGGCTGGATTGCAGCAAAGCGCGATTTATACAAATCACATATAGAACACCAAGTGGGTGAACCCGCACCAAAAAATACGGATGGTAAAGACCCGTTTGCGCCCAGTGATAAAAAATCACCTGCTAGTTAATTTTTAGCCTAAACACAGATGACTCAGCAGTAAAACTGCAATTACAAAAGAAAGGAAATACGACTATGAAAAAAATAATATCAACAGCCGCTATTGCAACAGCATTATGTGCCGCCAGCACAGTGTCAGCAGAAACAATTGATATTGGTATTTTATATACCGACCAATCAGCTGCCGCTACTAGCAACATTAATACTAAAATTAATCAGCTTATTGCTTTTAGTAATCAAGTATATAGCCAAAATGGCGTTGATATAACACTGCGTTTAGTGGGCTCTCAAAACTTAGGTAATCATGCAATAACGCCTTCAGAAGACTGGCTTAACGCCGTGACAAATAGCAGCTATGTCGATGGTTTACGTAATGATTGGAAAGCCGACATGGTAGCCGTATTAGGCACAGGCCAAAGTGCAGGCAGCGGTTTAATCTCTTGTGGACTAGCATGGGTTGGTCAAGGTACGAATGGCAATTTATACAGCTCAATGAGTAACCGTATGTATTCAATAACAGCCGTTGATTGTGGAGCTACAACGTTCGTACACGAACTAGGTCATAACCAAGGTTTGGCGCATTCTCGTAAGCAAGGCGATACGGCCGGTGGCGTATATGTTGATGGTATGGGCCACGGTGTACAAAATGAATTTGCCAGTATTATGGCTTATCCTCATGTATTTGGCAGTGCAACTCAGTACGATTACTTCTCCAACCCAAACTGGAGTGTAAACGGCATTCCATTTGGTGTAACCAATCAGGCATATGCCATTCGTACCGTCACTGATACCAAAACCAGTATCGCCAACTTTAAATAACAGCGTAAAAATGGGTAAATAACCCATTTTACCAATTAAGTTCCCCTGCAGAGCGCCTTGGCGCTCTTTTTAATGATTAATCATTTTCTGCTTTATTGCAGGGAGTAAGGTTTTGCCATCGCTATCTACTTTACTCATTAGCTTCAACCCCATTACCTTGGCAAGCACAGGGTAAATATCTAAGTTATTTACCAGCTCAATACTCATTCCTTGTTTAAACGCTGGGCCTGTTGCTATAAAGGATGCTGCCATATCGTCGCTATACGCATAGCCGTGCGTACCTAAATAAGGCGCTTTAGTACCGTTACTAAATACTGCAGGCGCATTGGTTTGCACCACAATATCGCCCACTCGGCTCCCGCTATTATAATGATAGCCATTAAGCTGTTCGCTACTTAAAACACTATAACGCCCCTTAGCTGCCTTTTGTAAGCGTGCTTTATACGCATCAATATCCGCATTTTGAGCATCGCTTTTGGTATAAATAAGCAAGCGAGGACCGGTATTCACAGTAATAAAGTTATCATCTTTAGGTAAACTGCTGACAATAATGCTTTGCTCAGGATCAACCTGTGCCATACCGTGATCAGAAACAATCACTAAGTTTATATCCTGCGCTAATTTGCTCAAACGAGTGCGTAACTGCCCCATTAAGGCATCTAGTTTATGAACGGCGTCACGTGTTTGTACTGCATCTGGGCCAAATTCATGCCCCATACTATCAACCAACGAAAAGTAACTGGCTACAAAACGTGGGCGCTGCGCTTGAGGTAAACTTAACCATTGTACAATTTGGTCAATTCTATCTTGGTAGTCACCTTGTTTAGAATAATGAAAATAGTAGTCTGGCGTCATACCATTAAAGCGCGCATCCGATTCAGGCCAAAAATACACCGCCGATTTAAGCCCATGCATTTTTACTAAATTCCACAGCGGAGTACCCCGTACCCAGGTACTGTCTTTTTGTCCTTTTCCCATGCTGTAGCATTCATTATTGCGCGCTTTGTCACAAAATTTATTATCAACAATACCGTGGTTAACTGGCAGTAAACCGGTGATCACCGAAATATGATTAGGAAACGTTTTACTAGGGTACACAGGCTGCATTTTTTGCGCCCTAACCCCCTGCTCACCCATTGCTTTTAAATTTGGCGCGCCATGTTTTTCAATATAGTCCCAGCGCAAACCATCAATTGAAATCATCACTACGGTTTGCTCTTTGGCAGCAAATGCAAGCGGACTTATCAGTAATAACACACTCACAACAACGAATAATAAACGCATCATTTATCCTATTTAAGTTAATTTTTAAGCGACTTGAATACACTAACATAGCTATTTTAAAATTTTGTGGTATTGAGACTAATCTAATTCACAACACAATTACTTCGCAGTTAATTTAATAGCAAGTGTGTGTTCGCCAGACTCAATTTGATGCCAACGTCTATATGTTTTAAAACCGGGCGCACTTACCTGTATATCGTAACTGCTTGCATTGAGCACCATACCAGGACGATATTTAGGACCAATATTCATAATTCTGATATCTGCATTAGGGGCATTGCTGGTAATGGTAAGCTTAGTTTTTTGCTCAACCATATATTGCTGACGCTGTTGTTGCTCTGCGCTAAGAGAGCTATCGCCATGACGTAAAATATCGACCTTAGCAAGTGCATGGCTTAAAGGCGTAAAATGCTCATAAATACCCAACTTTTCTTCAAACGCTAAACCTAATGGATGCAATACGGGTTGGGCATGTAATGTCCAGCGAATTGCATAACTAAATACCGGGTTGCTCGACTCTTCTACCTTAGCTAAAAAGTAATTAACGGGGCTTTGCTGGTCTTTAGTAAAGGTATTATTTATTAATACTACTGGGGCAATTAAAATAACCGCAGGCATAATGAGCTTTTTAAGCCAAGATAACGGGTGTTTCTTATCTATGGCGTTTACAGAGACAGGCTTAATTAGCAGCCATAATTTTAGCGGTAACTTACTAAAAGTAAGACAAATTAAAAATAATGATAACGACATTGAAATAGGCGGAATGAGTACAGATCGCAGTGCTTGCTTACCATATTCAGCATATTCCCCCCCATCTACAAACTTACTTTGGGCGCTATTAAGCATCGTTAGATATTTATCGGTACGTTTTTCGATATTAGGATCAAGCACGTACTCTTTAAAACTTTTTTTATTCCAATCTGCGCGAATATTTTTTACATATAAATCGCCCATACGATCAGCAATTTTAGCTTGTATTTGTTTATGCAACTGAAACCTAACCCACGGCAAATTAGGCTTTAAACTCAAATCATGCTTTGCCATTTCACTGCGCCACTGGCCATTTGCTTCATTGGTGACTTTTTTAGCGACAGCCTGTGCAAATTCCGCGCGGTCATTAATATTCCAGCGCTCATTGAGTGCTAAGCCCTTACTAGAAAAATGTGTGCGCAACTTTTTAGAGGTGGTGTCATGAGCGCGAAAAGTGATTAAATTTTCGATACCAAATTCGTAGCCGGTTTCAGTTACAAATAACTGTCCAAATTTAGGGTGTTGTAAAAAGCGTAATTGATAATGATCAGGATCATCCGTGTACTTATATCGCTTATCTTTAATACCACCGTCGCCCCCAGTAGCTAAACTAGCCGCTTGTAAGGCAGTATATACCCCCCCTGTTAAAAACCCCATTAATAGGCTGCTGGCCGCATTTTCTGTTGCAGAAATATCTTCAACAATAAGCCAGTAATCGGGCTCAATGTAACCAATACCAGCTTGAAGAATATCGCTGCGATAATCAGCTGCCGCTCTTTCGTAACAGCGGTTACGACGATCTTTTTGGCTACTTTTATCATAACGCTCTGAACATCGAGCAACTTGCTTGTGGTAGCCGTAAATTTTAGGGCCATATTTTTGCGCACGCGCAGACGCTTTTGCTATATGCGCTTTTTGCGCTTGTTGATAGTTGCCCCACCCATCATTTATTTGCTGCTCAACTTGTTGCCAATAACCTTGCTCACGCGTACTAATACCCGCCAAAGTTTGATTATATTTTTTACTACCCGATGCATACGCTTTATATTGCACGACTAGCTCATCGTACAGCTGACTATACTCGCCATAGTGTTGATCAAAGTCTTGGTAGGCCTTTTTTTGCACAAAAGAAGCAATAATCTTACGCTTATCATCCTCTAAGTTGTCAGATAAAGCAGCATCACTATATAAAAGCCCACCAAAAAGCGCTAAAAACGTGAGGTTTTCTGAGCTGTGTAATTGCTCGGGGTCGTAATCTAGACCGTTTACTTTAATTGAATTAATCGCCAAAGCATCTCTGAGTGCTGCACTATAAACAGCAAATTGGCGCTGCTGCGAAGATGAAGGCTCAATTAAGGTTTTTTCTATCACATATTTTTGACCATAAAAAACAACTGGCCAAACTAAACACACTAATGCAACCAAAGAAATAACGCCTCGGCCTACTTTTGCAACCATAGCTTTAGGTAAAAAATCAGCAAGCAGTAACGCCACTCCAACCCCAGAAACAGCTCGTCCATAAATTTCTAAATGCTCTAAGTCTTGTGCCGAGGGTGTCCCCAGCCCTACTAAAGAAACTAATTGTGCATTAAAAATAGCCTCGGGTAATAAATATAAAGAGGCTAGCAGTAGCAGTAAAAAACGCCACCAAAATGGTTTTATGGTTGTGGTCATAGTCAATGGTCTTATTATTTTTGTTTACGAAGTTCAAGCTCAACGGCTGGGTCGGTTTCAAGGCTAAATTTTTCATCAGCCTCGCGCGCGCCAACCTCTAAATTAGGCACACTCTTAACCGGTAACATCTTCACTGGGTAAAGCGTCCTTTTAAGCGACTTTAATTGCCCACCAATTGCAGGGTATAAATGGTTTTTTTGATAAGCCGATAGTTCGTCTAATCGCATTAAATCTAAATCGTCAGGTAGTGTTGTAATTTGTTTTGCTGCGGGATGTGATCCTTTATATGGCTGAACATTTGGTAAACCGAATACCGAACAGAACCCATAAACAGAATCATCAATAATCACTGAGTCAGGACGTAGTCGCTTTGATTGAGCTAATAAAGTTTGCTCATGGTAGTCGTGGCCGTTAATCGAATAAGTCGCTATATCAATTCCCTGTGCCTTAGCAGTCACTTTTAACCGTGCTGCACTTTGCTGATAGTGGCGAATATCTAACACATAGCCAAAATTACGTTTTAACTTTTTTGTTAGCGAGGCTAATTTAATTGGACGATCGTAACGCGTTTCACGATGACGACGATTGGCATACGACTGAATGCTTTCAAGTTGCTCTTTATTTCGCTCATAAATAGGATCGCTCCCCGCGCCACGTTTTAGATCAGCCGCCAGTTTGTTCATCGATATCTTTGAAGGAGACTGAATAAACATCATATAAATGTCAGGGTTAATATCGCGCAAACGAGTTAAATTACGCAGCTCTAAACTACTAAAAAAATAATTATTCTCCCCCACATATTGATGAGCAAGATAATCAAGCATTTTTAAATCGTTGATTGATGCTCGCGACTTAATTTCAATATTTAGCTTTTGCTGCACTTTTCGATAGCGAGAAAACGTACTGGCAAGCGCCTTAAACGAAGGGGGAATATCGTTAGTTAACAGCCCCGTTTCTTGGTTTCGGTGGCGTAAATATCCCCATTCCTTAGCGTAATTAATAGACTCAATTTTTCGCTGTTTATTATCAACTGTGCCAGTTTCACGACCAGTACGGGCATCATGATGTACCACCCACACATTGTCACGGGTTATGCGCACATCAATCTCTATTACATCAAAATTATTATCAATCGCATCAATTACCGCATTAAGGGAGTTTTCAGGGTAACGCACAGAGCCACGGTGGCTTTGTAAGTTAAAATCACTACATTGACGCGCTGATAAATAGTTAATATTGCCCAGTTGCGTTTGATAAAAACCACGAGCAGCTAATGCACTAGCACGCGCATTAGCTGCTTGTTGTTGCTCGATTGAGAGGCGATTAGTGCTCGGTTTATTTTCTGTGCTATTACACCCAGTTAAGATACTGGCTAACACGCACACCGATAAAATATTAATGTAAGCTAAAAGACGCATCATGCTGACTAAGCCAAAAGGCTTAAACTCCCTGAAAAGACAAAAGGTTAACTAAACTTTAAAGGTTATATGAACAAAAACTGAATTAAAAGTAAAACTTATCAGCTAAACTAATAATTTTAATTTAATATACAAGCTGTTAGATTAAATTTAACATTCAGACAGGCCGGAAAGTAAAAAAGGATTGCCATGATCGACTTCAGCAGCAAAATAACCCCTGCGCGTATGCAGCGCACTACAGCCAATTTACAAATGGCACTTGAGAGCGATCGTGGCCGCATAATTAACAGTGCTGCCATCCGTCGCCTGCAACAAAAAACCCAAGTATTTCCGCTTGAGCGCAATGCAGCCGTGCGCTCACGCCTTACTCATTCATTAGAAGTGCAACAAGTTGGCCGGTTTATTGTGCAACGTATTTTTGCTAACTTAAACTACCAACAGCAAAAAGAATATGGTTTATCGGGCTTAGAACGCCCACTAGAAACCCTAGTAGAAATGGCCTGCCTAATGCACGATATTGGTAATCCGCCGTTTGGTCACTTTGGCGAAGCCGCCATTAATAATTGGTTTAATACCCATTTAGCCAGTATTACACCTGAGCGTTGCCAAACAGCCAATAGCAGCATAGGGGTTATTTTTAAACATTTAGCGCAAGATATTTGCAACTTTGAAGGTAACGCCCAAGGCATTCGCATTGTCCACTCCCTGCTAAGCCTTAATTTAACTTATAGCCAAAGTGCGGCAATTTTAAAGTACACACGCCCTGCCAGCTTAGCGAAGCAAGATATCCCACAAAATAAAAACTACATTATGAAAAAAGTGGGCTACTACTACAGTGAAAAAAGCTTTGTAGAGGCACTGCAAACTGAGCTCAAAATGGAGCCGAATTGCCGCCACCCAGCCAGTTACATAATGGAAGCCGCTGACGATATTTCTTATTGCTTGGCTGACATAGAAGATGCGGTAGAAAAAGACATAATCACCACACAGTTATTATGCGAGCAACTAAAAAAACAGTATCAAAAAGCGTTAATTAACTTAGCCTTAAACGACACCCAACATCAAAGCTTTGTTGATGATGCAATTAATTACGCAATTGAACGCGCGCAAGCACAGCCCTTTAATTTTAATAGTGAATTTTTTATTTATTTGCGTGTATCGTTACTGCACCCATTAGTAAATCATGCTGCTAAACGCTTTATTGAAAACATAGAGCCAATTTATCATGGTGACTTTAACCATGCATTATTAGAAGACCGCAGCTACCTGCATGCAGTAACCCAAGCCCTTAAGCAAGTGGCACTTGAGCATGTATTTTCTCATAAAGAGGTCGAAAAGCTCGAACTACAAGGCTACCGTATTATTAACGGCCTACTAGAGTGCTATAAACCGTTACTGCAATTAACTAGCGACGACTTTAAACGCGCACTACATGGCGACAACCGTTTATTAATAGAATCGAGATTAGTTAAAAAACTCTCTAAAAAACATTTAAGTAGCTATCAGCACGCTATAAATGCCATGCAAGAAGAGCCCGACCACTTTGCAGCTTATGAGTTTTATTACAGATGTAGACTCATTCAAGACTACATAAGCGGCATGACTGACCAATTTGCTTACGACGAGTACCGCAGCTTAATGGTGATTGACTAATTTAGGCTTAGCGCGCGAAACTGCTAAGCCCTAGATAATTTTTTACTTTACGCTTAAAATTAGTGCATTGATGCTTAACCGCTTTTGAGTTTTATGAAACCGTTACTGAGTTGCTTACTTTTTTGTTTTACTTTGTTTTATAGTGCCAGCAGTGTCGCTTACAACGAAGCGATGTGCATTCTTATAAAACAAGAAATGCAGCAATATAGTAACGACAAAACTAGCCGTAAGTACCGTAACGCCGCTCGCGACTACAAAAAAAACTGCAGTAACCCGGCACGTACTCAACCAGCAACAAAGCCTAAAGCGCAACCCATTATTGAACAACCCATCCCTGAGATTACAAAACCGCAAGTAACTGAGCCTGTTTCATCTGTTGTAAATCCCCCTATTGCAGAGAGTCAAACCCAGTCATCACTTGCACAGCAAAGCGCAAAATCAAACGTTGAACAAACAGTAGCAACAGCGTCTGAGCAAGGTATTGAGCAAAGTATTAAACATACTCAAAGTACAACTGTTCCAGCATCAGCAAGTACCGAGCCTAATGAGCCGCAAACCAATAAAACAACAAATGATGAACAAACTGATGCTGCAACAAATGATCAGCCTAGCATTGATACAACCATACAAAACAACACAACTCCAGCAGTTACAAAAACAACAGTAGAGCCTTTACAAACGGCCATGCCGGTTACCGTAAATGCCGCAGAGCAAGTTAACGGTGTTGCCTCATCAATCCCTAAAAAATCAAATATGTTGTCGCTAGTATTACCCAGTGTGGCGCTACTTTTAGTGGTAATAATTGGGGTTGTTGTATTAATGCGCCTACGCCATGTTAAGCAAAATAACGAGCCTGCCGATACCAGTATGCCACTAGCTGCTCCCCCTACTAAGTGCGATAACAAGCAAAGTAGTACTGCTATTGATGAATCTAAAACTCTTGATACCAGCAAAAGCGAGCCAAAAACAACAACCGAAAGTGCCGAGCCAAACGCAAACGAAGTGAGTACAGCTAAAGTAAAGCAAATCCCGAATACCGCAGAGTTTGAAGCCGCCGCTAAAGCCACTTTAGAACGGATAAAAAATGCCACCGAGCATGCAGAGCCACAAGTAAGAGACTTTGATCCCGAAGCCAAACCAATCAAAAAACAGCGCAAGCCGGTTAATCAGCCTAGCGAGCCTGTACCAGCGACTAAAAAAGAAGCACCTATTGCAGCTGAGCCCATTTCGCCTCAACAACCAAAGGCAGACTTGCATTCGCCTAAACAACCGCGCTCACCGTTAACGCCATCTACCGAGCACGACTTTAAAGAGCCTGAAATACGCACCTTCGATCCCAACGCCCCCTTACCCACTAAAAAAAGTGCGATAAAACCAGAACAAGTAAAGGTATCGCCAGTTGAACCCACTAAGCCTGATATACCGCCACAAAGCAGTAACCCATTTGCTAACTTATCGCTTGATGAAAGTTGGGATCCAAATTCACCACAAAAACCGAAAGTGGAAGAAAAGCAACGCGCCCCTAAATCACAAGCACTAATTGAAGCTGAAGAGCGCGCAAAAAACATGCAAACAAAAGAATAATAGAGTACGCTGTACTTATTAAAAGGTGGCTTTAAATCTAATACCAATTCGCTTAATCAAGTGGTCTGTTTTGAGGCAGGAAAAATGTGTTGATAGCTAGGCAAAAAATTTGCTATTTAGTTGTTCTCAGCAATTGCTCCTGCATTGCTCTACCTTCTGCATCCATGCAGTCGTAAATGAGAGTTTTTTAACGCAGGTAGCGACACGTTTAGCCCCGTAAAATGATTAAGTATTATTGCCGACTGTTCTAGCTTAAGCGTGCATTCAGTTTTACCCACTACAATAGCCTACTTTTTGAACAGAACCGATCACAACCTAATGGCTAAAAAGGAGTAAACTATACATATGCATGTGATGTTATCAGCTAAATTAAGATACCTTATTTTTACCGCATCTTTTTGTCTGATGGCTTTAGTGAGTGATTACAGTAACGCAATTGAAGCAATTCAACCCAAAAACGAACAGCCCACACATACCACTACTTTAAATATAAGTACCGGCGAATGGCCCCCTTTTTTAAGTGAATCATTACCTCATCAAGGTGTGATTGCCCATTTAATCACCGACTTATTTGCACAAGCCAATATTAAGGTTAACTTTACCTTTTTACCCTGGCCGCGTGCTTACCACGACACCATTAATGATAAATACGCAGCCACCGCCGTATGGATGTTTGAACAACAACGTACTGAGGATTATTTTTACAGTGAGCCAGTATTAAACGAGCGTTTTGTATTTTTTTATCACAAAAAACGCCCTTTTGATTGGCAAAACCTAAACGATTTAAAAGGCTTATTACTCGGTGGTGGGCTTGCTTACAGCTATGGCGAAGAGTTTGATAAAGCACTACAAGCGGGTCTATTTGATATGTCGCGAGTAAGTACCACAGAGCAAAACTTTAAACGCTTAGCTATGGGCAGAATAGACGCCTTTGCCGAGGAAAAAAGCGTAGGCTATCACATATTGGCAGGTCAACTACCTACAATAAAAAATGCCATTGTGCATCACCCAAGGCCACTATTAATCAATAAAAGCTTTGTCATGTTCCCTAAAAATAACGAATACAGTAAACAATGGCTTGAGATTTTTAATCAGCAATTACTTAAATTTAAACAAAATGGTCGCTACCAAACTTACTTTGATGCGTTAGATAATGGCGCTTATCAGCCCACAAATAGTGCTCTGGCTGACTGACCTGGCATGGGTTGCGAGCTACGAGCTAGGTTTTAGGTTTTAGGTTTTAGGTTTTAGCACAAGCTCGCTGCTCGTCACTCGAAGCCCGCTGCCTTTACCACCGTAGGCGTTAGCTTGCTGACGCGAAAAGCACCGCTTTTAAATTACGTTACTTTCACGCATTATTCGCCTCAAAAAATGAGGCGAATAGCGCACTTAATTGCCTCATTGTGTTAATTGGTAAGTTGAAATCGTAGAAACCAGTTTTAGCTGTGATTATTTTAAACGCCAATTTTGGGTAACGAGCCGCGAGCGACGGACTATATTCAGCCTAGCACCTTTAACCTAGAACCTTTTACCTGTTCTCACCGCGTGCAGCTTGCTGACGTGAAAAGCGCCACTTTTAATACTCAAAGCCCGCTCCCCGCAACCCGCCGCTCGCCACCTTTATTTATACATGTCGCGTTGGCGAGTGCCGACCGCCCGAGAACACACACTCCCCCACTCCAATGAAGTACACACAATAAATTAAACTTGCTCAATCGCGACTAATTTATTTACTTCTACCGGTTTTGCTAACGCCGTTTCATAAAATGCAAACACCTCTTTTACATAGGGCTGTGAATAATGCGTATCCAAAGCAGCTTGCGACGTAAATTGTTCGACTAAAAACAAGCATGTTTGCTCACTATTGCTGTATAGCTCAAATCGAATACAGCCAACCTCAGCCTGTGTAGGCTTTAAAATTTGCTGTAAACGCCCTTTACAGTCATCAAATAATGAAGCTTGAGGGGTTATTTTTGCCACTATATTAATCATCTTTAATCCTTATTAATTAATTTAACAACCACAGCACGAATTGGCGGTGCTACGGTAAAGGCCACTAAAAAAGCTGCAGGCCAGGCATTAATAAATGCAGTTAGCCAACTTTGCACAAAGGTATCGCTTAAACCTAAATTTACGTAGGTCACCCATGCAGATAGTAAAAACGACATCATGAACGAAAATGCCAATGTAAATATAAAATGAATTTTCATCTTTCCTCCTTGGCGTTACTATATTCAAAAGCATGGGGCTTCCATACTCACAAAAATGCAAACTAAGATTGAGAAACAGAAATGCTTGATGACATTCATTTATTTATAGAGGTAGCTAGGCGAAAAAGTATGAGCCAAACGGCAAAAGACTTAGGCTTAAATTTATCGACGCTATCGCGACGTATTCAAGCACTTGAAACCAAATTAACAGAGCCATTATTGCAGCGTACAGCACGAGGAATCGTGCTAACAGCAAAAGGAGAGCAGCTCTATACATCGCTTGCAGATTCAATGTTAACGCTTAATAACCAAATAACCGCCCTTAATTGTGATAGCAGTAGCAGCAATACTTTTTATTTATTATGCCCACAGAACATCATTGCAGATCTACTTATGCCTGCGCTAAATACATTTATAAAAGATAATCCTTCGCTCAATTTTCACATATCACCGAGTAATGCTAATAGTCATTTGAGCCAACAACGCTTTGACCTCGCTATTCGCATTGGCCCACAACAAGACTCAAGTTATTATCAAAAACGCTTAGGCGCTATTGCGGTTAAGTTGGTCAGCAAAAAAGATGCACCACAAACTCGCCTAATTTTACCTTACACTCAAACTCAGTTACCAACAGGCATGCTTAACAAACTAACAGAACTCTATAGCGATATCAGTTATTGCTTTGATATAACAATAGCCAGAAAAATGGTTGAAGAAGGTAATGGGGTTGGTTTATTACCTATGAGTGAAATTAGTTGTATTACTGACAAACAGGCTTTTGACTATATTGAATTGCAGCCTGCTTTTGCAAACAGGCCTATTTATGCTCTATGGCATAACACACGCCAGCAAAGTAAAACGGCAAGTCAGTTAATTACTTTAATACAGGGTGTAATTAAGCAAACGCCATGCTTACAGGGTGATATTGTTGAGTTAGGTTAATGGGGTATTTATGCTGTAAGCGTTAAGCTTGCTGACGTGAAAAGCGTAGCTTTTAATACTCAAAGCCCGCAACCCGCCGCTCGTCACCTTTATTTATACATGTCGCGTTGGCGACGGCAACCAAAGAGAAGTAACCGCCGACTTCTCTTTGGAATCTCTCGGCGCCCCGAGGATCACACTGTTCTCTCAATTCAAATTAATGATATGAACGTAAAGGCGATGAAACACGTCCGTGTGTAGGCATCGCTTAACGCGCATCCATGCGCTGTTATTACTCATCATTAATTCAATTTCGGGTGTGATCACGGGGGAATTTAACTCAGCACTCGCCTCCAAATTTGTTGTTGCTATTACTGTTAGGTATATTGAGTTATCTTAATTATTTGGGTAACTTAAATGGCTAATCAAAGACAACAAGGTAGATGGCTATCGAGTATAGAGGCTATAAAGCGACTGCAATTAACAGCACAATAAATACAAATAGCACGCGCCATTTTGTGCTCAACATCTTTATCGTCGCTTATTCCACTGGGCTTCAAATAAGCGTTTTTGTTCACCACGGTATTCACTGCACCACACGAAATCGGATGATTGCATTCCTTTTGAACGGCATCGCTTTGGTAAAGTATAAAATTCAGACCACGCAGCCAGCTTTTCAGGATCGCTATAGCTGTCGCTATGCAATTTCATATTAGGCACCCGCGAGTGCAATAATGCATTATTACTTGTGCTGTAAGCCGAAGAGCGTTGATGTGTTCGATTGATTTGTTTGGGTTTATCACAATGCTTTGCAAGTTCTTCAAATAAAGATTTGAACCGTGCTTTTAACCGCTCACCTTCTTTTACCTTATAGCCTTGACGCAACCGTGAACGTATTGTTTCACGTTCTTTTACAATACTATCGCAATGTTCTTGCGAGTATTGCTCGTACGCTTGCGGGAGAGAAGTAAATAGGCAAAGTAGTATCAATAAAATCCATTTAATCATTATTTATCCCTAAATTGAGTGCTGTTTTTCCTTTGGGCGCCTAGGCTGAATATAGAGGATTGAATCTAAAATAGAAACAGATAGTTTAAGCGAATTGTTAAATCATGCCTGAGCGGGATTGTTGTAGCAGTTCGTGGCGGGAATTTTTAATTGCAAATTTGAGTAGAAGTCGCGTTGGCGACGGCAACCAAGGGGCGTTATTTACTACGTTAAAGCGTTGCTCTCTCCTTGGATCTCCACTGCTCCTCAAACATTTTCTATAAAGCAAAATATAAACGCTGATGTTGCTTTGACTTTTACCCTTTTTTTAGTATGTTAATTGTTCAACTATAAAGGAGAAAGTTACATGGATGGTCAATTACCATTATTTGATGAAATACCAAATAAGTATGAACACACAGACTCGCCACAAGAATCAAACTGAATCGCCCCGAGTTCATCGGAGACCAGTTTGTTTAAGTCAGGCCACTTTACCTGACTCGTTTAAATTATCATAGTAGTCTGTTTCATATTGAGCTGGTGAAATATACCCAATTGAAGATAATAAG